>CAIVHI010000166.1 GCA_903905685.1 uncultured Bacteroidota bacterium
CAGTTGCCACAAGAATGGCAACTGCTTTCACTATATTCAATTGTTTCACCAAGTCGTTATTTGGGAATGAAGGTGGGAAAATTAAGTCTAAAGCTCTGTTAAGCTTTTGTATAAATCCAGCAATCCCGAAACGTCTTCTTTCCAGGCAGGGTTATACTCAACAAGTTTTTTATACTTGTTTGGCTTGAATTCATCGGCAATCTTTCCCTCGGTAGTCTCAGAACCCATGACCACTACATCGGCAAATTTTCCGCCGCCTATTGTGAGTTGGGTGTTGTTGCCTTCCCTAAATGTATCGAAGTCTTTGTCTTTGATTTCGGCACTGATCATCGCCTTTTTCGCGAAATTGGTGTGCAATTTCTCTGTAAACTGCTCAGACTGTGCGGTATATATCACTTTCGAGTAGCCGAACACCGGCTCCTTCTTGTAAGTGGTCTTCAAATACAGGGGAATCAACGAGGTCATCCAGCCGTGGCAATGGATGACGTGTGGCGGCCAACCAAACTTCTTGACGGTCTCCAATGCACTTTTGCAGAAAAACACCATGCGTTCCGCATTGTCGTCGTGGAAGTTGTCTTGGTCATCGCGGAAAACCGATTTCCGCTTGAAATAATCTTCATTGTCCATGAAGTACACCTGCAACCGGGCATTGGGCAGGGAGGCCACTTTGATCATCAACGGGTAATCGTCTTTGTCGATGATTACGTTGATACCCGACAGTCGAACCACTTCGTGAAGCCGATGGCGGCGTTCGTTGATGACTCCAAATCGGGGCATGATGACCCTCACTTCTATTCCTGCGTCAAAGGTCTTTATCGCCAGTTTATTCAGAATCTGGGCAAAATCGGTAAATTCGATGTAGGGGGAGAGCTCGTTGGCAATGATTAAAACACGTTTCTTTGTGTCGGCAGACATGCTAAAGAATTAATTATAAGTGCAAACTATGTAAATTATAGACAAAAATACGAATTTTAAGCGAGACACGGTTAATTTGCACCCCCAAGGGGCTAAAAATTTGTCTGATGGTAATTTTCAAGCGGGTATCCGACATCTCTGAATACATAAAACGGCAAAAAGCTGCGGGCGCAAAGGTAGGATTCGTCCCCACCATGGGTGCCTTGCATGCCGGCCACCTGTCATTGGTGGCCGCCGCAAAAAATGCCGGCTGTCTCGTGGTTTGCAGCATTTTCGTAAACCCAACCCAGTTCAACGATGCCGAGGATTTTAAGAAGTATCCGATAACCACCGACGCAGATGTAGAGCTGCTGCTTGGCGCAAATTGCGATGTATTGTTCCTGCCGTCCGAGGCCGAAATCTATCCTTTGGGCACCAAGGCTGCTTCGGCCTTTTCTTTCGGGTATCTGGAAACGGTGCTGGAGGGGGAACATAGGCCAGGTCACTTTAAGGGAGTGGGTCAGGTGGTGTCGCGCCTGCTCCAAATTGTGTCTCCCGATTTCCTGTTTCTCGGGGCGAAAGATTTTCAGCAGTGTTGCATAGTTCGTCATTTGCTTATTCAAATGGTCAAAGCAGATGCATGCTTCCCGGCACCGGAGCTTGTGGTGTGCCCAACCCTACGCGAGCCCGATGGACTGGCTATGAGTTCTCGGAACAGGAGGCTCTCGGAAGGGCAGCGGGCCGTTGCGGGAAATATCTATAGGTGTCTCGTGTCCATCCAGGCCAAACAGGCAGACGCTCCATTTGCGGTATTGAAAAAGGAATGTGACGACATGCTGAAATCAAAGGGCTTCCATCCCGAATACATTTCCCTTGCCCACTACGAGACGCTGGAATTGTTGGATGAATTCCAAAATGGGAGGCCGATGATTGTCCTAATTGCCGCAGTACTGGGTGGCGTGCGCCTTATAGACAATATGATGCTGTAGCGGGCTATTGTTTTGCGGTTATTTTGAATGTCGTACCCCGTCCCAATTGGGTATCTACCGTTATGGTACCGTCTATCATTTCAACCAGTTTCTTTACTATGGCTAGCCCAATACCGGTACCGCTGTTCTTGTGGTACTTGACCGATTTGAACAAGTCGAACATCGTATCCAAGCTTTCCGCCGGTATCCCCCTGCCGTTGTCGGCAACCGTGAATATATAAAAGCCGGGAACCTCTGCTATTTCCACATTTACTCTGCCTGATGCATTCTCGCAATATTTGATGGCATTGTTGATAAGGTTGAGTAGAAGTTGGAGTACCAGCGTGTGGGGTAGCGCAACCGATTCCAGACTGCTGCTCAAGTTCATGGTCATTCCAAGAGGAACGTTGATGAGGGTTCGAAGTTCGTGGAAAAGTCGCTCGATTTGGAATGGCACTTTTTCGAGGTTGTCGACTTGCGTGGCTTTGGAGTATTGAAGTATACCGTCTATAAGCATACTCATGTTCCCTGCCGATTCCTCAATGTAGTCGAAATATTCCAATGAGTCGGCGTTCAAAATATTGGAAGTCTCGGCACGAATGATGTTGATAAGGCCCATAATGTTGTTGAGCGGGCTCTTCAAGTCGTGCGCTGCCACATAGGCAAATTGCTCCATGTCCCGGTATCCCGACTCCAGCCTGCTATACATCGATTTCAATTGGTCGTTTTTCCGCCTGAGTTCCAATTGTGCAATTACTTGGTGGCTAAGGGCTTTGAGGGCCACAAGCTGGTCTGGCGACAGTATTTTAGGCTTATGGTCTATGACGCATAAAGTGCCGAGGGCGTTTCCCTTTGGCGATACCAACGGTACGCCCGCATAAAAAATCACCCGGGGTTCATCGGTTACCAAGGGGTTATCGAAAAATCGGATGTCCTTAGTTGCGTCTGGTACAATGAAGATTTCGGAGGGAGTGTTGATGGCGTGTGCACAAAAGGAGAAGTCTTTTGGGGTTTCGTGAACATCCAACCCGTGGTGCGACTTGAACCATTGGCGGTGGTCGTCTACCAACGATACCAGCGAAATGGGGGTTTGGCAGATGGCCGATGCAAGTTTGGTAAGGTCATCGAAGTCTGTTTCGGCTACTGTGTCAAGTATACCGTATTCCACAAGGTTGTTGAGCCTTTTATTTTCGGAAAATGGGATTGCCGGTCTAACCATAACGATATTACTACAAAAGTAGGTGAATACATTTGATTATTCCAAAGCGAGCGGGTGGGGTTAACTAAAATGGTAGTTCTATGACAAGAACAACCTGGCTAAAATCCTCCTTCAGCGTCTGAAAGGTATTACGCTAAGACCACAAAAATAGGGAAGCCGCCCTTTTCAGGGGCGGCTTCTGCAAAAAAATTCCTTGTTGGATTAGAGGGAAACACTTTCTTCTTCGCCTTCGGCGGTATCGACAGTGTTTTCGGTTGGTGCCTCTTCGCTAGCTGCAACTGCTGGTGCTGGCTCATGGGCCGTTTCTTCAGAGGTAGATTTCTTACCTCCAGAACGGCGGCTCCTCCGAGTTTTCTTGGCTGCAGATGCTTCGTCTTCTACGTTATAAATAGTATTAAAGTCTACCAATTCAATCATCGCCATGTCTGCGGCATCACCCATCCGTTGTTGCAGTTTGATGATGCGGGTATAACCACCTGGACGGTTGGCTACTTTGTCGCCAATTACGCCAAAAAGTTCCTTAATGGATTCTTTGTCTTGAAGGTGGCTGAACGCTACGCGGCGGTTGTTCATGTTGTCTACCTTACTGCGGGTAATGATAGGCTCAATGAAAACGCGAAGCGCTTTTGCTTTTGCCAATGTCGTGAAAATGCGTTTGTGCTCGATGAGCTGGCGGGACAGATTGCCCATTAACGCTTTCCTGTGTGCCGTAGTACGGCCTAAATTGTTGATTTTGTCTCCGTGACGCATGACGTTTGTTGTTTCCCCTATACCGTGTCAGGATTTATAGGGTACTTTTTTACTGGTTGTGATAAAAAAAAGGGGCAGGAGTGTTGCTACTCCTGCCCAATTGTTTAAATTTCTTCGCCCGCAGCTTTGCGGAATTTGTTGATGTCCATACCGAAGTGGAGGCCGCGCTCATTGAGCACTTGCTCGATTTCGGACAGTGATTTTTGGCCGAAGTTCCTGAACTTCATCAATTCTTCTTGAGTGTACTGAACGAGTTCGCTCAAGGAATTGATTTTTGCTGCTTTCAGGCAGTTGAATGCACGAACTGAAAGTTCCAAATCTTCCAAGGGCGTACCCAAAACTTTGCGTACCAACATGGTTTCTTCGTCAACAACGATTTCTTTTTCTTCTTTGCGCACATCCAGGGCAATATTTTCGTCCGTGATGATCATCAAGTGTTGAATCAGAATTCTGGATGCGTCTTTTACTGCAGTTTCAGGATGGATGGTTCCGTCCGTAACTACTTCCATGATGAGTTTTTCGAAATCGGTACGTTGTTCTACGCGGGTATTCTCAATCGTGTATTTCACGTTTTTGATGGGCGTGAAAATCGAGTCGATGGCGATGAAACCCAATGGGGCATCTTCGGGGCGGTTTTCTTCGGATGGAACATAGCCGCGGCCTTTGCCAATGTAGAGTTCGATTTGGAACGTGGTGCCGGGGTGCATGTTGCATATCACCAAATTCGGGTTCATGACCTGAAAATTGGGCAATACGTCGTCTAATAGGCCGGCGGTGAATACCTCTTTGCCTTTGATGACCAGTTCTACTTTTTCGCCTTGGAAATCGCCAACTTCGGCAAATGCCTTCAAACGGATTTGCTTGAGGTTCAAAATTATTTCCGTAACGTCTTCCAAAACACCTTTCAGGGTGGCAAACTCGTGGTCGGCACCCGGGATCCTGATCGCGGTAATGGCATAACCTTCCAGAGAGGAAAGCAGTACACGGCGAAGTGCGTTGCCTATGGTTACCCCATAGCCCGGCTCCAGAGGACGGAATTCAAATTGCGCTTCGAATTCCGACGTTTTCTGAAGTGCGATTTTATCCGGTTTTTGGAAATTCAATATTGCCATAAAAGAAAATTTGTATTTTGAATTTGTATTTTTGTTTTCGAATAGGATGCTTTCTCCGGAGGGCTCTCCGGGCATTGTTATTTCGAATAAAGTTCCACGATAAGCTGTTCCTTGATGTTCTCAGGCACAGAGTCTCTTTCGGGGTGGGTCAGATAGGTACCCTTAAGGTCTTTCTCGTTCCATTCCAGCCAGTTGGCTTTCTGATGCTTGGAAGTAATCATTCCGAGAACGGTGGTGTTCACCTTGCTCTTGGGTTTCAATTCGATTACATCG
>CAIVHI010000167.1 GCA_903905685.1 uncultured Bacteroidota bacterium
GAATGGCTGAAAGGCAAATCGGTAGACCAAGCCCTCGAAATCGACAATATGGATATTGTCGAAGAGTTGAACCTGCCCCCGGTGAAAATCCACTGTTCGGTATTGGCGGAAGACGCCATCAAGGCCGCTATCAACGATTATCGCGTCAAGAACGGCCTCCCCGAAATACACGCCGAAAAAGCGCACCATTAATCCCCAAACCGGTTTTACCACACCAAGTATTTAAGTCATTTGCCGAGGCACGCCCGTGCCTCGGCTCAAATAGTAGTTACCATGATCTTTGTTAGCGAGAAAGCACGGGAGAAAGTCTTGGAATTGAAGGAAAGTTCCGAATTGGGAGACGAATATTTTTTGCGCGTCAGTGTAGTGGGTGGCGGATGTTCCGGCCTTTCCTACAAGCTCGATTTCGACAATGAACTCCAACCCAAGGATCAGGTCTTCGACGACAACGACATCCGCATCGTCACCGATTTGAAGAGTTTCCTGTACCTCTGCGATACCACCCTCGATTTCTCCGATGGCCTGAACGGCAAAGGGTTCCATTTTTCGAACCCCAATGCCAGCCGCAGTTGCGGTTGCGGCGACAGTTTCGCAGTCTGACATTTCCCAACCCTTTTAGAAAACCGCCTTATGCGAATGGCCGCGTGAGGCGGTTTTTTTAATGCCGCTGCGATCACCAAAAGGACCCACCAACCCAACGCCTACCCCCCTGGACACCACAAGCGGCACCTCCACACAAATGCAAAAGGGGCGGACCCACAATGAGCCCGCCCCTTTATTAACCAAATTAAGACTATCTATTGATAACAAGCACCTTGCCGGTATAGACGGTTCCGTCTGAAACTACCTTGACCAAGTAAGTACCGGCAGCAGCATTGTCCAAGTTGAACGTTGCCGCATTGGCGTTCCTGTCGGTGTAAACATAAGATGCTACGACCTTACCGTAAATGTCCATGATGATGATGTTGGTTTCAACCGCACCTTGAGGATACCCTACTGTAAACGAACCGGTATTGGGGTTAGGGAAGATGCTGATGCCGTTTGCGGACGCGCTCTTGTTTACAGGTTTCACATAGTCGATGGAATCGCACTGCCAAGCCGAGAATATCGTCACATTCACAGTTGCCTGAGATGTGCCACAGCTATTCCCAAAGTTGTAGCGCACGGTATCGAGACCCAGCATACCACCTTTCACCATAACCATGCCCGAACCGGCTGAACCTGCGATCAAGGAATCGAAGCCATTGGTAGAGACCCAGGTACCACCGGCAGGGACACCGTATAAGGTATCTTCCTTGCCCGGAGACATACATGCATAGCTACCACCGATTATGGATGCGGTAACCGGCGTATCAACCGTCACGATAGCGGCACCGGTAGCAGTACCACAATGGGTGGTAACCTGATAAACGACAGTATCTATACCCGCAGTTAAGCCAAGCACAATACCGCCCGACACCGTAGCCACAGCAGAAGAACCAGACCAAGTACCACCCGTAACCGAGTCGGTCAACGTAATGGTAGACCCCACGCAAATGCTGGTAGCACCTGCTATGGTACCCACCGAAGGCAAGGGCTGCACATAAATGGGATAAGTAGCCGTGCGCGTGCCACACATGTTGGTCACCGCATAGAGGATGGTATCATAGCCGGAAACCTTGCCGGTTACCATACCTCCAGTGACATCTGCCAACATCGTATCTACGCTGCTCCAAACACCGCCTGAAACTACATCGGAAAGCGTGATGGTAGCGAATGCACAAACGGTATCGTTACCGGCTATGGTACCAGCATTGGGCAGCGTATTCACCGTTACGGAAACACCAGCCGTTTCGGTACCGCATGAATTGGTAACCGTATAATAAATGGTATCGACACCCACAGCCACACCGTTCACCACACCGTCAGTCGCACCTACCGCAGCAATAGCCGCATTGATGCTGCTCCAAGTACCGCCCAAGCTACCACCATCAGCGAGGGTGGATGATGCGCCGGTACAAACCGTCTTGGTGCCCGTAATGGACCCTTCATTCGGCAATGGATTCACAGCCAATGCGAAGGTTGTAGAAGCCGAACCACAATACATGGAAGTTACAGTATACACCAACGTATCGTTACCCACAGCAACGCCGGTAACCACCCCTGTATCCGTGAGACCACCGTTGAAATTCGTCAGCGTCCACAAACCTCCCGGAGCAGTAGCCGTGTAAACCTGAGTGGCACCCAAGCATACACTGTCCGACCCGAAGATAACACCCGCTACGGGCAATCCGTTGACGGTAACGGGGAAAGTAGCCAGAGATGTACCGCAAATATTGCCTACCGTGTATACAACGGTATCCACACCTGCAGCAACACCCGTCACCACCCCACTTGCAACGGAAGCACCGGTATTGGAGCAGCTCCAAGTACCACCGGTCACTGTTTCGGAAAGCGTAACGGATGCAGTAGCGCAGAAGCTGTCGGCACCGGAGATGACCCCCGCTATAGGCAGGGCATTCACGGTGAAAGTAGACATAGCCGCAGTACCGCAACCTGTAGCATAAGTAATCGTGACAACACCGCCACCTACACCGGTAACGACACCACCGGCAGTCACGGTTGCAGTTCCCAAATCGCTGGTACTCCAAGTACCACCTGTTGCCGTATTCGTAAGGGTATCGCCAACGCCGACGCATACATGCATCGTGCCCCCGATTGCCGATGGGGCGCTCTTCACTGTTATTACAGTGGCAACTTTTGCCGTTCCGCAACTATTGGCAACCGTATAAACAATACTGTCTGCACCCGCAGCAACGCCTGTTGCAATACCGGTGCCACCAATGGTAGCTATTGTGCCGGCAGTGCTGCTCCATACACCACCCGAAATCGAGTCGGTGAAGGTGGCGGTTGAACCGACGCAGAGCGTAGCGGGTCCGCCAATGGCGCTAACCGAAGGCAGGGCCTTCACATAAATCTTCTTTTTGGCAGATCCTGTTCCACAACCATTGGTCAAATTGTAGTGGATGGTGTCTACTCCTGAAGCCACACCGGTAACGATACCGCCCGACACCGTAGCCAAACCTGTATAAGAACTCGTCCATGTACCTGCGCTGGCACCGGCCGTATCCGTAAGTGTAATTGTAGCACCCACACACACACTATCCAACCCTGTAATGCCACCTGCGTTGGGGAACGGATTGACCGTTACCTCATGGGTAGTGAAACATCCCGTACCCAAGGTATAAGTGATATTGGCAACGCCACCACTCACACCCGTTACAGAGCCAACGCCCGAAACAAACGCCACGGCAGGATTACTGCTGCTCCAAGTGCCTATGCCGGTCTCTACCAACGAAATCGTACCGAACTGGCACACCGTTGGCGAACCCGAGATACCCGTAGGCAATGGATTGATGGTGACGTTGAACGTGGCAGGAGCCCCGCAAGCAGTGGAAGCCGTAATGGTAACCGTACCGGCAGAAATACCTGTAACGATACCTGTTGAGCTTACTGTAGCTACACCGGCAGTACCACCCGACCATACGGCACCGAGGGCACTTTCAGAAAGCGTATCGGTAGACCCGGCACACACAGCACTATCACCGGTAATGGCGCTTGCTGAAGTATTGACGGTAACCGCCAAGGAGGCAGCAGTACCACAACCTGAAGAGAATACAATGGTATCGACACCTGACGAAACACCGGATACCAAACCGGAGGTGGCATCTACGGTAGCAACCGATGTATTGGTGCTCGACCAAGTACCACTGGAACCACCGTCAGACAATGCCAACGTACCTGTAGAGCAAAGGCTTGAACCACCTGTAATTGGAGCAGGAGCACCGTTTACCGATACGGTCAGCGTTGCGCTACCGCATGAAGTGGTGTAGGAAATTGTAGCCAAGCCGACAGCAACGCCAGTTACATTGCCGGAAATGTCAACTGTAGCAATTGAAGGACTACCGCTGCTCCAAGTGCCACCCAAGGTGGCATCTGTGAGCGGGGTAGACGCACCAATACAGACTGAAGGAGTGCCGGCTATGGTGCTCGGTGTGCCGTTCACGGTTTCGCTGTATGTAGATACGCCGCACGAAGTGGAATAGCTGATGGTAACCGTACCAACCGCTACACCGCCAACCTGGCCGGTAGTGGAGCCCACTGTGGCAATAGTGCCGTCAGACGATGACCATGTGCCGCCGCCGGTACCATCGGTCAACGTGGTGAACCCACCCGTACAAACGGTAGACGACCCACCCACCGGACCGGGAGCACCATTTACGGTAACTGTTGTGGTTACGATGCCGCAATAAGGAGTGGTGTAGGTAATCATATCTGTACCCGCAGCAACGCCGGTTACGATGCCACCCGTACTTACCGTAGCAATACCCGTTGAACCGCTCGTCCACGTACCACCGGTAGTAGTATTGGCGAGGGTGTCGTTGGAGCCGATACAGGCGCTCGATGCGCCCGTTATGGCACCCACAGCACCATTTACGGTTGCAGGCGCAGTAGCCGTTCCGCAACCCGTTACATAAGAAATCGTGATGGTGCCGGTAGCAATACCGGTCATCAGGCCCGCCGTACCAACTGTTGCAATAGTGGAGTCTGAGCTTACCCAAGTGCCTCCACCCGTTGCATCACCCAAAGAAGCCGTCGTGCCTACGCAAACAATCGGGGTACCCGTAATGGATGCGGGAGCACTGATGACGTTCATGGTAAGGGTTGCCGAGAAGCCGCAAGTACCGGCCGAATAGCTGATGACCGCAGTACCTGCCGAAACACCCGTAACGGTACCTGTCGGGTCAACCGAGGCAACACCTGCATTGCTGCTGCTCCAGGTTCCACCTGTAGTGGAATCGGTAAGCGATGTTGTGCTGCCCAGACAAACCGAAGTTGCACCAACAATGCCAGCAGGAGCACCATTTACGGTAACGTTGGCAGTAACCGTTCCGCAGCCCGTAGAGTACGTCAAAGTAGCTACACCGCCGGCAACACCCGTAACTACACCCGTAGCACTACCGATGTTTGCAACGGTGGAACCACCATTGCTCCAAGTACCTCCCGATACCGTATCGGTAAGGGTAAGCACTGCACCTGAGCAGATTGTGGCAGACCCGGAAATTGGGGATGGCAATGGGTTCACCGTAAAGCCGGTTGTCGCATTGGTGCCGCAGCCTGTAGAATAAGTAATCAAGCTCGTACCGGCCGTAAGGGCGGTAACGATACCCGTTGTGGCACCAACAGATGCAACACCCGGATTACTGCTGGTCCATGTACCGCCGGCTGTTCCGTCTGTTAGGACCGATGCACCACTGTCGCAAACCACATTTGAGCCTGTGATGGCGGTTGGAGCACCCGTATTGACGGTCACGATGGTTGTTGCCGTGCCGCATGAAGTCGTATAGGAAATGGTAACCGTACCTGCGGCTACCCCTGAAACCACCCCAGTGGAAGCACCAACGGTGGCTGTGCCTGTAGCGGTACTAAACCAAGTGCCACCGGCTACAGAATCCGACAGTGTAGTTGACCCGATTCCCGCACACACACTGGTGACACCGGTAATGGCAGAAGGCGCTGTATTGACAGTAACCACAAATGTTGCAGGCGTGCCGCAACCGCTGTTGTAGGAAATTGTGGCGGTACCTGCTGCAACACCCGTAACCTCGCCCGATGTAGAGACAGTGGCAACAGTAGTAGTAGAGCTCGTCCATGTACCGCCGGGAGTGACATCCGACAGCAGAACAGAGTCATATTGGCAAACCGTACCGGTTCCGGTGATGGCTGCCGGTGAAGCACTGTTTACATACACAGTGGCAGTTGAAGTGCCACATGCAGTAGTATAAGATATAGTTGTAGAGCCTGCAGTGCCGCCGGTTACGATACCGGTTGTGCTACCGACCGCCGCAATGGTGCCGGAAGCACTGCTCCAAGTACCGCCAGCGGTAGAGTCGGCCAAGGTGATGGTCAATCCGCCGCACACCGAGAATGAAGACCCGGTAATGGCTGCCGGAACCGTATTTACGGTAACGGTATAGGAAGCTACACCGCAAGTAGTGGTATAATTGATGGTGTCTACACCACCCGCAGCACCGGTTACGATGCCCGTAGTGGAGCCCACGGTTGCAACACCAATGTTGGTGCTGCTCCATGTGCCACCGGTAGTGGCATCAGCCAACGTGGTTGAACCGCCAACGCACATCGTGGCAGTGCCCGATATGGCCGCAGGTGCACCATTTACGGTAACAATAGCCGTAGAACTACCACAGGCCGCAGTATAGGTAATGGTTGCAGTACCTGCTGAAGCACCGGTTACGATACCCGTTGTGGAACCCACGCCGGCTACACCGGTAGAGCTGCTGCTCCAAGTACCGCCTGTTGTGGAATCGGTAAGTGTGATTGAACCGCCGATACACATTGGCACGGAACCCAGTACCACGGAAGGACCGGCAATAACGGTATCGAGATAGGTAACAGAACCGCAAGATGTGGTATAAGTGATGGTGACAATACCCGCTGACGCGCCCGTAACCACACCCGTTGTAGTACCAACGGAAGCTATTGTTGACGAACTGCTTGTCCAAGTACCTCCACCCGTTGCATCGGCAAGCGTGATGGAACTACCGACGCACAAATTTGTTGCACCGGTAATTGCAGCGGGAGCACTATTGACGGTAACCAAGGCAATGGCTGCCGTGCCGCAACCTGTAGCATAAGAAATAACCGTAGTACCGGCAGTAGCACCCGTTACGATACCTGTTGTGGCACCTACGCCGGCAATGGTGGTTATGGCGCTAGACCATGAACCGCCTGCGGTGGCATCGGTCAATGTTATCGTGCCACCTACGCAGACCGAACCGGCACCGGATATGGCAGTGGGACTGGCGAGAACGGTAACCGACTGAGTGGCATTGCCGCAACCCGTAACATAAGAGATGGTGGCAGTTCCTGCCGCAACACCTGAAACGATACCGGTAGAAGAACCTACGCCCGCCGTGCCCGATGCACTGCTTGACCAAGTACCTGTAGAGGTGGCATCAGTCAGCGTGATGGTTGAGCCTACGCAGACGGTGGATGAACCGGCAATGGCGGCAACCGTTGAGCTGTTTACGGTAACTATTGCAGTTACGGTACCGCAAGATGTAGTATAAGAGATGGTGGCAGTTCCTGCCGAAGCACCGGTAACTACACCACCGGAAGTAACTGTAGCCACACCTATGCTGCCGCTAGACCATGTACCACCCGTAGTGATATCGGCAAGGGTAGTTGTAGAACCCACGCAGACTGTGAGGGTGCCGGTAATGGCAGATGCATTGTTCAACAAATTGACCGTATTCGAAGTAGCAGTCAATCCGCTGGATGTACAAGTTACTATGCAACGATAGTAGATGGTAGACGTACAAGACGCAGTGTAAGTAGTACCCGTAGCACCCGAAACGTTGGTCCAAGTGGTGCCGTCGGGAGACGATTGCCATTGGTAGGTAATGCCGGTGCCCGAAGTTGACCCGGTCAAGGTCAAGGTTGAACTGTAAGGCCCGCAACCTGTGGTGACCGATGCAGATGCCGTACCTGCGGTTGGTGTGCCCGTGCAGGTTATAGGCACGATATTACACAAGTAGTCGATTTCGTCACCGCTCCAATAAGCAGGATTCACACCGCCATAGTTGATGAGGCAGGGGTCGCAATGTGCGGGTGCTGCACCAATGTCGGTAGAGTTTTCCTCCCATATGGCGCGCATACGCATCAAGTGGACACCTGTTGCAGCCGTGCCGGGAATAGTGATGTTGAATGTTGTAGGTTGTGGCGTTGCTGAAGCATTCCAACCGGAAACCGGAGATACCGATTCTGTGGATTGGAAAATGCCGTCATTGTTGAAGTCTATCCAAACTTGGCAATATTGGTGGGGGGAAGTCGTGCCCCAAGTTACTGAAGATGCATACACCCCGCTCACCTGCATGTTGATGGGCGTCATAGATGTATGGCTCAAATAACCCGCAGTTGGGCTCGCAGACGTAGCCGCCGCAACCAATCCTGCATCAGACAGGGTAGACCCGGAATAGCCGATGATGTTGAATGCGTTGGCACCATAAGTGATGCTGCCGGATTCCGCAAACCAAGAAGCATTGGTAACCACGCAGGAGGGCGTAGGCGTAAATGTTGCCAATACGCTTCCTGTAGTTGCAGAAGTAGAACTGTAAGAACAGCTTACCACACAACGGTAATAAGTGGATACCGAAATACCCGTGAAGCTGTAGGTAGTACTGGTAGCACCCGTAATGTTGACCCATGCACCACCTGTTGCCGATGAAGAGTCTTGCCATTGGAAGGAGATACCGCCTACCAACGTGGTATAGCCGGTAAGGGTAAGTGTGAACGGCGTAGTAGATACGCCACTGAGTGGTGATACCGCCGCGGTTCCCGCTGTAGGAGTACCCGTACAGTTGGGGGGTGTCGCAATGGTTACCACATAATCAACTACGTCACCATCGTTATACTCGGGAGCTGTAGAGAGGTATTGGATGAGGCAAGGATCCAAATGCGATGAAAGCGCATATCCGTATGATGCCAATTCATTGATACCGCGGATACGCATCAGGAAGGTGCCCGTGGGTGCCGTAGAAGGAATGGTGATATTGAATAATGTTGGACTTGGAGTAGTGGAAGTGCTGTAACCGAATACAGGTGTCACTTCTTCAGTTGTTTGGAAGGTTCCATCGCTGTTGAAGTCTATCCAAACCTGACCTTCCTGATAGTTGGAGACGGTGCCCCAAGTTACGGAAGACGCATGGGTACAACCTTGGTAAAGTGTAATGGGAGTCAATGAAGTACGGTCCAGATAACCTGTAGTGGTGCTTGCGGCAGCGCACATACCGGCATCGCTCAATGGAGCACCTGTACCCGGTGTAACAGCGAAAGTATTGATACCCATGGATGGGTTTTCGCTGGTTGTAGCATAAGTAATGACAACCACACCGTTGCCGGTAGAGTTGTAGCCGGAGGTCAGGGTCACTGCCGTTGCAGAGCTGGTAGCGAATGAGGAACCGCCACCGCCGCCGCCATAGGCCGCACCGCCGCCACCGTAGTAGCCACCGCCGCCACCGCCGCTGTATACATAAATACCGTTACCACCCACACCAAGGGCACCTGCGATGGACGTGTAACAAGTGGCACCCAGTCCACCCGCTGTAGATGTACCACCCGACCCGGTGTAGCAAGTTGTTGCCGTACCACACTCATAACCTGCACCACCCGTGAGGCCACCGCCGAAACCGCCGACTTCGGAAGTAGCAGCGCAGTTGTAGCCTGCACCACCGCCGCCTGCGGCAATAACGACGCGATTGGACAATGCTGTACCACCGATGCGGATATCGCTACCGCCGCCGCCGCCGCCGGCAAATTGGCCTGATGTTCCGCCGGCCATCGTTCCGCCGGTAGCAATGCCCGCACCCGATGCCGTCGCACCGGCACCGCCAACGTATACATATATATTGGTGCCTGCAGTCACGGCGAGGGTAGCTTGCGTGCGTCCACCGAAGCCGCCGAGTGCGCCTACACTGCTGTTGCCGCCCTTGCCACCCTGCATATCGATGCTGATGCTGGAAACGCCGGTTGGAACGGTGAACGTTTGGACCGAACCGGTATAATTGAAGGTATTGGTGCCGCTGGCAAACCACGACGCACTGGTAGGCGTACAGCCCATCAATACTGCTTCAGCAGCGGTTGAGTTTGCAGCTGCAAAACCGGAACATGTCACGATACACTGATAGAAGGTATTCGCGGTAATGCCTGTAAAACCATAAGTAATGTTGGTGGCTCCCGAGATGTTGGTCCAAGGGCCGGTAGACGAGGGACCCGACTGCCATTGGAAAGTAAGCCCCGTTGCCAAGGTGTAGCCGGTAAGCGACAATGTGAATGCCGTTGTAGAACTACCACTACCCGGAGAAACCGTAGCCGTACCGGCTGAAGGCGTACCCGAACAAGGTGGACCACCTGCACCCGACAGCGGAACGACTACCGGAGACAGCAGCCCGCCACCCGTAATGGTCATGGTACCTGTATAGCTGGTTGCAGCCGGCGGATTGAAATAGCAAGGAATGGTGGCAGACGTAATGATACCGCCGGCGTATGCAACACTGTAAGTGGAGCTACCGCCTGTGGTGGAGTAGAAATTGGCAGAGTAGGTAACCGTGAGGTTACTTACCAGCGGATTGAGGTAAAGCCCCGTGATGGTGACGTACTGCACAGGCGAGTACGTGCCTGTTGCTATTGTGCCGAATGCCAACGAAGTTGGAGTCGGTACTACGACCGCATAGGAGCCGGTGCCGGTTACCGGAATGACTTGGGGGGTGGTTATGCCGCCGCCGGTCATCGTGATATTGCCGGAGTAGGCTACTGCGGCCGTAGGCGAGAAGTTGACATAGAGTTTGGTGGGACCAAACGATGTGCCGGTGAAGGGCTGGTAAACCGTTGTTGCCCAAGACGCGCCATCGAGCGAAACCTGGAAGTTGGAAGGTGCCGTAATGGTGATATTGCCCGAACCGCCGATGAGGTACATGCCGTTAAGGGTCACCGAATCGGTAGGAGACGTGAGGCCGACCGCAATGGTACCGAAATTCAAGGATGTTGGCGAGGGCGTAACGGTTGGGGGAGGAATCACAGTCACCTTGTAGTCGCGCGCATCTCCGTAATAAATTTCTGTTGACCCCGATGTTGTAGGGCAAGGGTACATGTTGGGGTAAGTGGCATAGCCGGTACCGGTGCAGCAATCATAGTTGGTAATGACGCGCATACGGTAGTTGCCGGGGGCAACTCCTGACGGGATGGTGATGGTGGGATAGGCACGGATGGTACTAAAGGTAGTGGCGCCCGAGGTAGTGCCGCCGCCCACGGTTTCGGACGTTTGGAAAACGCCATCAGCATTGAAATCTATCCAGATTTGGTCAGACATCACATAGCCATTGGTGTTGGTGCCCAATGTAGTATTGTAGGTATAGCCGGGAATGAAGGAAACGGTGTAAGATGTAGAAGACTCATCGATATAGCCCGACGTAACGCAGTTGGTAGGGTCGCTCATACTGGTACCCGCAGCACCCGTGATGACGAAGGGATAGGTAGCACTGCTGACGTTCATGTTGTCGGTACAGCCATAGCCGTAGCCGGTACCGTAGAAAAATGCGGGAACGCAGTAACAAACGCCGTATGGAACGCTTACTGAAGTAGAGGTATCGCTTGCGCTGGAAGAAGTACAGGTAACATAACAACGGTAGTAGGTTGTGGAAGATTCGGTAGCGCTGTAGGTGAGCGTTGTAGCGCCCGAGATGTTGGTCCAAGACCCTGCGGTACCGGTTGTGGAAGACTGCCATTGGTATGTGAGGCCGCTCACGAAGCTGGAACCGGTTAGCGACAGGCTGAACGGGGTACTGCCGCAAGCCGACGATGGCCCGATTGCGGTGCCGGCCGTAGGTGTGCCCGAACAAGGTGTGGGTGGCGTATAGTAGAAGGTGACCGTTATGGTCTGCGAGGCGGCACTACAGGTAGAACCGTTTACGCCACCCCAGTTGAGGTTGGCGATTGCCGGGCGGACGTCGTAGCCGGTGCTGCAGGCGCAACTACCCGTGTTGCCGAACTCCACGGGGGTGGAAGTGCAACTTCCGCCTGCGGTACAGCCTGCATTGACCGTCCAGGTATAGCTGCCAGACGACACGCTGTATGATGTGCCGGTGCGCAAGGCATTGGCAACGGCTGCGGTCACGGTAGGGTCGGTACAGGAAATTCCCACCGGATTGGCACTGCCGGCGAAATTGAAACTGTCGTAGGTATAGGTACTCAACAATTGCGATCGGAAGGTTTCCCATGCCGAGCAAATCGTTGGTGACGGCGCCGACCCCGACGTAAAGAATTGGCTGAAAACGATGGTCTGACCGAACCCTGCGAACGTTATGCAGGACAGCACCAAAGCCAAGTACAACTTTTTCATAACTGCGTTTTGTTTTAAAAATTTATTGACAATCTGTACCGAAACATTTTTTTGTAAATCACCCTTTTTTAATCATCACAAACCTAGGCCGGACTTCCATCGTTTTTCGACAAAAATCCCGATGCCGCGCATCACCGTTTTCCCTCCAAGACCCGCTACCACAGACACTTTCGGTGATTCATCGTCATCGGTGGGGAGTATTAATGTCCCGCAACCCAAACGTTAATCAATTATTAAGAATTTTTCCTTGGCCAAATTAACGAGAATCCACGACAATAGAACGAAGTTTGTGCAATATCACATAAATATATTTTCCATTAACGCGTATAAAGTAGCAATGCAAATTTCGTTTCAGTTAGTAGGCCGACTAATTTATCAGGTATTTTTTTGTAAATCGTTCTTACCGATGTCATTATATCCGCATTTATATGGCATTCCAATATGGGAGGTTCATAAATAATGCCCGACCATTTTCGTTTCACTCCGCTAAAAAACACAACCCATTTCAAACCGTAGTTCATCACTATATATAGCAGTGTCGGAAAACATTTCTTCGAAGGTTCCATCGGAAATACCGAATTTTACGCCCTTCAAGATGCCCGATACACCCATTATCATATTGGCCATTGAGTCGTCGTGCGACGACACGGCCGCAGCAATCGTCATCAATGGCGTGGTGGTGAGCAACCACACGGCCACCCAAAAAGTGCATGAACGCTTCGGCGGGGTGGTACCCGAAATGGCCTCCCGCGCCCACATCGTCAACATCGTTCCTGTGGTTGATGCTGCCATTGCCGATGCCGGAATCCGGAAATCCGACATCTCGGCCGTAGCCTTCACGCGTTGTCCCGGCCTGATTGGCTCCCTCATGGTGGGTGCCTGCTTTGCCAAGGGCTTTGCACAAGCATTGTGCAAGCCGCTGATAGACGTGCACCACATGCAGGCGCACGTGCTCGCCCACTTTATAGACAACAAACCCGAATTTCCGTTCCTGTGCCTCACCGTGTCGGGTGGGCATACGCAAATCGTGCTGGTGCGCAGTCACCTCGATATGGAAGTGATTGGACAGACCATTGACGATGCGGCCGGCGAGGCATTCGACAAAATAGCCAAGATGCTGGGCCTCCCCTATCCCGGCGGCCCATTGGTGGACAAACTGGCGCAATTAGGGGACCCCATCAGGTTCAAATTCCCATTGTCCGAAATGCCGGAGTACCGGTTTTCCTTCAGTGGACTCAAAACGTCGGTACGGTACTTTATTCAGGCGCAAGAAAAGGCAAACCCGGATTTCAAGGCGCAAAACATGAACGACATCTGCGCATCGGTACAGGCCACCATCATCAAAATGTTAATGACCAAACTAACGCGAGCTGCCAAGGATTTGGGTATTAAAAATGTGGGTATCGCCGGCGGCGTGTCGGCCAACAGCGGCCTGCGCAAGGCCTTGGCAGATGCGGGGACCACACACGGCTGGAACGTGTTCATCCCCAAATTCGAATACTGTACCGACAATGCCGCCATGGTGGGCATAACGGCCCATTTTAAATACCTGAATGGGCAATTTTGCGACCTCTCCGCCGTACCCTCGGCAAAAGCCGCTTGGTGATGGGCAACGACTACTTCCAGTTTCACCGATTCCGCATCAATCAAGCAGGATGCGCCATGAAGGTGACAACCGATGCCTGCATTTTAGGGGCTTTGTGCCCACTGCCCAGCACGACGGGCAGCACTGCAATATTGGACTTGGGTGCCGGCACAGGGCTGCTGTCCTTGATGCTGGCGCAGCGGCACCCATCGTGTATGATAGATGCCATTGAGACGGATGAAAACGCCGCACATGCTGCGCGGAGCAACTTCGAAAACTCCCTTTGGAAAAATAGAATGAACGTATTGGTGGGCGATGCCATTACCTACCCCTTTTCAAGGCAATA
>CAIVHI010000168.1 GCA_903905685.1 uncultured Bacteroidota bacterium
AGAACTTTTCCGCATCTTCGCCGGTGCCGTGTATGGCGTTCTTGGCAACTGATAGGGCCTTGGTTTTCCACTTCTTACGTTCCTCCGTGTTCATACTTTGGGCAACATATGCGTAGTCGTCGTAGTTGAAGGTAAGGGGGAAAAGCTCGGTACAAACCTTCACCAGTCCCACCTTGTTGGACTCGGCCTTGTAGATGCGCTTCAGTATTTCATTGTATCCTCTGTTGGAATTGGATATATATTCGCCCCTGAGCTGGTCGAAGCACACGGTTTTGGCAATTTCCATTTCGCCATCGTCCACCAATAGCTTGATCAACTTGAAATTGTATTCGTATGCATATCGGACCGGCTGGAACAGGAACTTGTATTTGGGGAAAAAGCCCTGCCCCACAACCATGGCGAATAGGAACATCATAAATTCCTGATGGGGCTTGCCTTTTTCGTCGAGCAAATGTTCATACTGCTTTGCCAAGAACACAACGAGCCGCTGGGCCCGTTCGGCACCTGTGGCTGTGTGCACGGCCGTCAGGAAACTTACGTAGGTCGTATTGAGGAACCCGCTTTCCTTACAAATACACCCCACATACTGCCTCACGGCGATGTTCCAATCTTCGTCGCCCGGAAGTGCGTTCACCACTTCGAGGGCACTTTGCATGGCGTCCTCTATGAATTTCGTGATTTTGTTGCTGCTTGTCACAATCCTGCTTTGTAGCGCAATGCATTCCATTATCAAAGTGTGGAATACCCGGAACTTCTTGGGGTCGGTAGGATTGGCCAAGTAATTGTCCAAGACGGGGCGCAGCAGGTCGCCCCATACCTCCACAAGGCGTTTCACCTGAGCCGCGTCTACCGCCGACCGCTTGGCCCCAAATACGGCCTTTACACTGTTTTTGACCGCTTCGATGACGTAGTCGGGGGTATATTCCACCCCGTTGCGAGCAAAATGGGCCATGAAGGCCATCTCCAAATCCTTGTTTTTCTTCAATATGCCCGCAACCCATAACCGAAGGTCGGCCAAAGACGCATCGGCAAGTGCGGCCTCCAAGGGCGTTTCCTTCTTCTTGGCCTTCTTCACCACAGTGGTGGTTTTCTTGCCGAAAACGATGGTAGCCAGCAGTGCCGTTTTGTGCCTGCAAAACGTGTCGCCATCGGGGCAATCGCAACCGTGTTCCAGCACCTCGCCATTGGGCGAGAGGCGGATGGAGACGTCGAAGCTGTCGTTTCCTTGGTCTACATAAGCCACGAAAGTGCCCGGAGTGGTTTCGTCGCATTCGCGCACCGTATTTTTCTCGGCCAGTTTCAGCAGTTCCTTGGGCAGCGTGGTGGCGAAATTCTTTTGGGTAAGCTTCATTTATTGGGAGGGAATGGTTGGTGTAAAATTATTGAGAAATATGGGTTTGGAAGCAATTTTTAGCCGCCGAGATTGCCTGCGGTAAAAAACCAATGCGACACCTGCGATGGAGGCACATCCGACAAACGACTGACACAGCCACACCGGCTGGATTGTAGTTGCGGAACGTTAAATACTTCAAATCGCATCTGACTACTGGAGTATTCGCTAAGACATTGGGATACAGGAAATAGCCATGGAGCGACGGATTCGGCGGTGCCATTTTTCCTGATATGTTTCAAAAGCTGTTAGGAGACCATAGGCTTTCGAGTCCAAATAGAATGATTGTCCATTACCGCCCGTTTTTAATGTGGTTCACCCATTCCAGAAATTCCTTCGGTTGGCTACCCATCGTTTTCAAGCAATTCCTGACTTTGAACTCAGGAACAGGGTCGACATGAGTCTGGATGATAACCGGACGCAGTAATCCATGCGAGTACCACTTTTCGTGCCCACCTTCGGTCTTTACCAATTTCAGTCCTTTATAAACCAGAAACTTCTTGAAGAGTACCAAGGGGATATTCTTCAGTCGATTCACGCCAGAGCTGGGATTTGGATGTTGGTACTCGTCTTTTTGTAGTCGAAATTTTCGAAAATCCGCTTGAAGTTCTCATTTTTGGACAACAGATAGCTGTTTTCGGGTGGCGTTACCGACTTATGCAGATTCTTTTTTATATTCCAACCCAACCTTCTTAGGTCGGTGAGCAGTGTGTTTTTTTTGGTCGTGTATTCAAAATATTCCGACACGACATATTCGAAACTACTTATCGCTTCCTCTTCATTGTTGCCATAGCCGGCCAAATCCAATGGGGGACAGTAGGCTACCACCGCCCCGTCTTCTTCAAAAATAATCATCGCGAGATTGAAGTTCACCTCACCCCTATTGCCACTCAAGGCAATCCTCCCTCGCGACATCATCCCTCGTGGTCTGCGCATGTTGCAAAGGTAGCATTGTTGAAAACATGGCGCGCTGTCGACACGCAGCCGTGAATTGAAAAAAAATTAAAAATACTTGTAGGCAAACCCGGATATCTTCAATTAAATGGCAAACCAAGTTACTCTGCCGGCGGGATAGCTTGGTGCCTATTCAAGCGACAAGGAATATTCAAGAAACCATACGTCCTCACTATCGCCGCCATTCCTTATCGTGCCCAAGGCGGGCGGCTGATGCTTCAAGCCACTTATGCTTCTCGCTGGATAATTTGGTGCATTTCGAACGATGCCGAAGGCATTGCATGATTATAGCCCATGCGCCCCCCTATACCGATGCTCCGACGGACGTTCGAGTTCGCACGTCCCCACTATAGGGCTACACATTCCTTAACGTGCGATACCTTCGGCATCGTCATCCAGGTGGTAAGATGCGCTATAAACGTTTGACCCCTTCGGGGTCATCGCCCCACTTGGAGCACAAACGGCGAAAGCAACATCGCTCCGGAAGGACAGTTTACGAAAAACTCCCGAATGCACCATTTTACACGGTTAGCAGGATAACGAACGGCAGGTTTTTGGGCAGCATGGTTGGCGGAAAATCATTGAAGATTGTGGGGATGTATACAACTTTCCGCAAGGGGGATTGCCTGAGGTAAAAAAACCAATGCGACACCTGCGATGGCGGCGGATTTTGGAAACAAGTGAACCCGATTCCCTAAAGATTCTTCCACAAGTCAATATTTTTCAAAACGAAACAATGTATTTTTACTGGCAAATAAAAAACCGCCGCCATGCGCAAGTTGCTCTTTTTTTCCGCACTGCTTTTTTCGATTCCCGTTATTGCCCAGCCTGGGTATATCAACTTGGTGGCGGGTAATGGCTCTTCAGGATATACGGGTGATGGCGGGCCGGCTACAGCGGCTACTATGGGGCAGGCAATGGGGGTATGTGTAGACGGCTATGGAAACGTATATATTCCGGACGATGACAACAACGTGATTCGTAAAGTTGATGCTGTTACCGGCATTATTACTACCATCGCAGGTGGCGGTTCATCTACGGCCGACGGCGTACCTGCAACTACGGCACAACTAAACTTAAGCGGCCCGATTACAGGAGCGATAACCACCGACTTACATGGGAATATTTATTATTTAGACGGTGCTTTGGTACGCCGCGTGGATGCCGCCACCAACATTGTAACCACGATATGCGGTCAAGGCACATCGGGATTGGGCGATGGCGGCCCCGCGACCGCGGGAACGCTGAATTCGCCGAATGGGTTATGTTTCGATAGTTGGGGCAACATGTACATCGGGGATGAAGGCAATGCCAGGGTTAGGAAAATCAATACTGCGGGAATTATAAGCACTTATGCCGGCACCACGGCCGGATACAGCGGTGATGGCGGTGCTGCAACGGCGGCCCAGCTCCAATCGCCCGACGGTCTCTTTATGGACCCATTCGGCAATCTGTTTGTAGCCGACCGATATAATTATGTCATTCGGAAAATAGACCCTTCGGGCATAATCACGACGGTTGCGGGTGGCGGGAGCTCCACCTTAGGCGGCGTTCCTGCAACCAGCGAGAATTTTTCAGAACCGAGTCATGTGGCCATCGACAACATGGACAATCTCTACATCGCTGATTTCCACCATGGCAGGGTATGCGTGGTCAATCCGGCAGGAACCTTAAACATCTTCGCGGGCAGCGGCGGCACCTATGCCGGCAACATCCCCGCTACCAACATGGCTTTTCCCGGCGACGTTTGGCGCATAGCCATAGACTGCAACAACAACATTTATGTGGCCGACCGCTCGGGCAATCGCATTTGGAAGGTGAGCAGCACCGTGAACCCAACCGTGAGCGACGACAGCTTTGTGGTCATGGTGAACAACACCTGCTCGGGCATGGACTTCGAATTCATTTCCAGTTCCTTCACGGCAGGTCAACACGTTACCACCTATTTCGGCGATGGCACTTCGTTTGACACCGCTTTTGCTGCTTACGGCGGCACTGAGGGCTTTGGAGCGGCACTGCATCCCTACATGTCGGGCACCTACACCATCAAGCACGTATTGTATGACGGTTCCACTCCGGTCGACTCCCTGACCTATTCCCGCAACTTTACGACATGCGAAAATTTCTCGGTCGGTTTTTACTATGATGCCAACAGTGACTGCATCAAGGATTCGGGCGACGTCACGCTTACCCAACCCATCACCATTGAAGTCGACTCGGCCGGCATCCCCATCGATACCGTATCTGCCACCAGCGGTCTGTATTATACTGCCTACGGCGCATTGGGCACGGTGTACGGATTCCGGGTCATAGCGGCACCGCCAGCCTATTCAGTAAGCTGCCCTTCAACCGGTATCATCTACGACACCATCAGCTACACCGACTTTTCACCTGCCACCAAGCAAGTCGGGCTGACCTGCGGGTCGGGTTCCAGTTTCGATTTGGCGGTGAATGCGGTGGTACCTGTAACGGGGGTTCATGACGAGTGGGGCGACATCTACATCCAGAACCTCTACTGCGCACCCGTTGATGCCACAGTAACCCTGCACTACAGTCCCAAGTATCCCGGCACACCCGACCAAATTGAACCGGCTGCCACATCGGTATCGGGCAATACAATTGTTTGGACTGTGGGCTCGCTCTCTTCTACAGTATTGGAGACCGGGAATTTGCATTATTCCATCTGGTGGAACGGCGTCACCCCACTTACTATCGGTGACACGGTCCAATCCTACTTCACCATAACGCCATTTGTGGGCGACGCCGATACAGTAAACAACTCCCAATGTGTCATTGACACCATCAGGGCGGGCTGCGACCCCAACGAGATGTGGGTGAACCCAAGCTGCATTCCATCGGGAGTTGCTGCAACCACGCTGCAATACACCATCAATTTCGAAAACACCGGCAACGACACCGCCCACAACATCACCGTCATGGATACCCTATCGGCCAACGTCGACCCTTCCAGCCTGCGGTTGCTGATGAGCTCCAATACCATGTATGTGAACAAGTTCAGGGACGCAGCGGGGCAGACCATCTACAAATTCGACTTCCCCGGCATCAACCTCCTCGACAGCAGCCACCACGGCCGGTGCGATGGGGCGCTGATGTTCAACATCAACACTATCCCGGGCTTGGCCGATGGCAGCACCACCACCAACCGTGCCGGCATCTACTTCGACGTCAACCCCGTGGTGATGACCAATAACGCAGCTACCCAAGTGGGCGGCTGCACCACAACGTCCGTCAAAGCCGTTGCCCCGGCAGCACCATTGAACATCTACCCCAATCCCGCCACCACAGCACTCCACATCAACACCACCCTCGACTGCTACAACACCGTAACCATCACCGACGTAACCGGACAACCCGTCCTCACCCAAAGCCTCACCGCCAACAACACGGTGCTGGACATCCACGGCTTTGCCTCGGGTTTCTACTATGTCGCGGTGTCGGGCAAGAGTGGGGTGAAAGTGTCGCCGTTGGTGAAGTTGTGAGTGGGGGGACACTGGAGTTTATGCGGTATAAAAACCGGCCGGATTGCCGCAGTGTGCAAACCATATTTTGGCCAACCGTTTTTGTTCCTATACTGCCGAATCATTATTTTTCGTACATTTAAAGTCTTGGACTTAATAAGCTGTACGGCTTAGGCGGCTTGGGCAAAGCCCTCGGTTTGTAACCGGGGCATTTTTATTTTATGCCCCCCATTCTCTAAATTTCCCTTAAATCACCCATGTTTGCGGTAGGATTCGGTAATTTGCAAGCAAAGGCTTTGCCGAACTACCGTCATGAATTGGAAAACGATAAAGTGGAAAATCAGGTACTACTTCCAGTATTTCCCTTTTACGGTAAACAGTGCCATTTGCGGCCTCGCAGTGTGGGCGGCAGGACGGCTGGTATCATCGGCCACTCCAAAGCCGGGTGAGGACATCTCGCCGTTCTTCCCTTTTGTGGTAGTAATGGGCAAGCTCGCCATTCTGTTCTTTGCCGCATTGGCGGCGCTTTCGGTGCTCAGCACGTTTTACAGCTACCTCTACTACCAGTTCCGCCACAACTCCACCGGCTCCTTCATGGAGGTCGACATCAAGCCTGAGATAAGAAAAGGGAAGAGTGTGCTCATACTAAGCACCCGCATCGAGGGCATCATCCGTCCACTCTTGGGCTTCATCAATGGCCGGCTGTTCTACGACGACAATGTGATGACCGACCAATTCAGCCTGCTGTCCAACCAAAAAAAGGAGAAGAGCATTTGGCGCACGGCCATCAGCGGCCGCAGCCTCTTGGTGCTACCCGACATCAAGGAGTATGAACTGAAAGGTGGCTTTATCTATTTTCAAGACATGCTGCACTTGGTGTCGCTGGCTATGGCGCACCCCATGACCGGACATTTTTACCGCCCACCCACTTTGACCCCGCCTGATGAGCGCGACGTGTTCCCGAAAAAGACGGAACAAGCCGAAATACGCACCGAAACCCTGCGCCGCATAGATGGCGACTTGCTGAATTACAAAGACTTCGAATCGGGCGATGACGTGCGGCGCATTGTGTGGAAGGTGTATGCCCGCAACCGCGAGCTTATGGTGCGCACACCCGAGCTTTTCGAGCCCTATGCCTCGCACCTCTATCTCTATGCCTCCTTTTATGCCGCCGGCCGCACCGGTTTGCGGGCCGACGACTACATGAAGGAAATGCTCAACTACTACAAGAATCGGGTATGGACGGTGTATGACACCCTGTCGAAAAAGGAATGGGCAGTGAAGTATTTCCCCGACATCCCGTTCTCCTCCCCTGAAAACCTCACCGAGGCCGACCGTTGCGCCCACACCATTGCCAACAGCTCTTGGCAAAAGGATATCGGCATTTCGGGCTACTTCAACCCCCGCACGGGCGCGGTGCTCTGCATTTCCTCTTTTGTCGACTTGAAGGAGTTGGAAGACACCCTCGATAAATGCGACTCGGGCACTATGATATATTTCGTCAAGGTATCCAAGGCATTCACGCGTCATGCCGCCGTGCGGCTGTTGTCGCGCATCCTCCTCCTTCCGCCCGACGACCGCCTTGCCAAGTTGCGCAGCAAATGGCTGCTGTCGCCCTTGCGGCTGTCGGTGCGCAAGCGCGAGCAAGAGGTGGAGGCTTTACTGAACAGCAGCGGCATCCCTTGGGGCGAGCTGTAACGCAGCACGATTTTGTTGCAGGACATTATTTCGCCTATCTTTCCTGCAACCAACACGTCTGCCTTGTTCCTGCAAATTGACATTCGCCATATTCGTAGCCTTGCGTTACGCACCGCATTCATTTGCCTCCTATCCTTTTGGGCCGTAAAGGCCCACGCCCAAGTTCAAGAGTTGAATTCGGGCTGGAAGTGCATCAGGTATGATTCGGTGGGGCGAAACGGGCTGAAGGTATCAAGCCGGCATTTTCCACTCCAAGGCTTCCTGCCTGCCACCGTGCCCGGCACGGTGCTCACCACACTCATCAACAACAGCATCTATCCCGACCCGTTTTTCGGCACCAATCTCACCCAAATCCCCGACATCTACACCGCCGGGTGCGACTTTTACACCTATGTTTTCGTCAACGACTTTCATGCAGGCATTGCGTCCGACAGGCATTTAAGGCTCCATTTCCGTGGGGTGAACTACCGATTTCAGGTTTTCATCAACGGACAAGCCTTGGCGTGCGCCGAGGGAGATTGCCGGGGTATGTTCCTGCAACACACCGCCGACATCACCCCATACCTTTCACAAGACGGCGACAACCGTTTGGCTGTAGCCGTGTATCCACCCAACCCGGTGGGCAACCCCAATGGCGGTCAGGGTGGCGACGGCACTATTGCACGCAATGTGAGCACCCAATTCACGGCGGGGTGGGACTGGATTCGGCCAATTCCGGACCGCAACACCGGCATTTGGGATAAAGTAACGCTGGAAGAAACCGGCGACTTGGTTATCCACGCCCCCCACATCGTAACCCATGTGCCCGGCAAGCGCGAGCCTGCCGCACAAATACAGCAACCTGCGACGATAGAGGTCTCGGTAGACGTAGAAAACTTGGGAGACCACCCCGCCGATGCCGTATTGAGCTACATGCTCAATGACTTGCGAATTACGAAAATGGCTACCATTCCCGCCCATACTTTGGCCCATGTCGAACTCCCGAATTTATTACTGAAAAACCCCAAACTGTGGTGGCCCAACAATATGGGTGGACAACCCCTCTACACCCTTCATATGAATGTTGCACCCGTTGGCAAGCCTTTTAGCGACGCTGTAGTCGTCGCATTCGGGGTGCGGGAAATAGGCGGAATTTGGAACACCCACACCCAAAGCCGCGAAATGCAGGTGAACGGGCAACGCGTATTCATCAAGGGCGGCAACTGGATTGCGACCGATGCCCTATACCGTCTCTCCACCCAAAAGTATGATGCCGCGGTGCGCATGCACCGCAACATGAACCTCAACCTAATACGCGTATGGGGCGGCGGCCTTACGGAGCGGCCGGAGTTTTATGATGCCTGCGATAAGTATGGCATACTGGTGATGCAGGATTTTTGGGTGTCGGGAGACTGCAATGGCCGTTGGCAGGACGACTTCAAGAAAGATGATACCTTGACGCGGCGGAACTATCCCGACGACCACAGGCTGTTTGTAGCGAGCCTGCGCGACCAAATCGAGCTGTTGCGCAACCACCCGTCTCTCGCCATTTGGTGCGGTGGAAACGAAATCCGTCCGCCCGCAGACATCCTGAAAGCATTGACCGACACCCTATTGCCGCGACTCGACAACACTCGGGCATTCTTCGCCTATTCCAACGACGACAGCATGTCGCTCCACGCCCACGACGGCCCATACTCCATACAGGTGCCCGATTCGTTTTTCTCCACGCGGTCGTTTGCATTCAACTCTGAGGTGGGCTCTATCGGGCTTGGCGACTATGAATCGCTCCAGCGCTTCTTGCCTGCAAACCATCTGGCAAGCCTACCCCATTACGATGAACACAAGCACGAATGGGTGGCCGATTCCATGTGGGCATACCACATGTATAAAAGCTACGATTCTACCATCTTGGCCTTCGGGCCTGTGAAAGACGTGCATGACTTTTGCCGCAAGGCACAAATCGTGAACTACAACCAATACCGCGCGCTCATGGAGGGCTTTGGGTCTCACCGGTGGGATTGGTATACGGGTGTGATTATTTGGAAGACTGAAAACCCATGGTCGGCCATGTTGGGGCAGATGTACGACCCTTGGCTAGACCCCAACGCCTGCCTGTATGGCACCATGGAAGGTGCTAAACCCGTCCACATCTTTTGGAATCCTGCGACCAAGCAGGTTACGGCATGGAACGAATTGCCACAACCGGGCAAACTGCTGCATTGGAAGGTTAAGCTGACAGACTTCAAAGGCAGGGTGCTCTGTTCTAAAAGCGGCACTGTAGCCCCAACCGATACGGGCACTTTAATCTCGTTGGGTATGGCCGAAGTCATGCCACACTTCATACCCAAGGGCGGTGGCCTCCTCTGCCTGACGCTCCAACTGCCGGGGTCTGACAGTGTAATCGACGACAACAGATACCTTGTGGCCGATGCCGAAGACCAGTTGACAGGATTGCCCAAGGGGAACCAAGCCCCATTGGTAGCAGCAGCCCATAAAGAGAGCTCAACCACGGCAACAGTGCAACTCACCAACCCCAAGGGCAATCTAGTAGCCGTGTTCGTGCGGGTGGCAGCCACCGATGGCGCAACGGGGCAACGTGTCCTGCCAACGTTCTACTCCGACAACTACCTTACCCTTTTGCCTGGGGAGTCTAGGAAAATCACCGTTGAATTTGGAACAATAATACCGAAGGGTACACAATTCACGGTTGAAGGCGTAAATGAGGATTCCGTCAGTGTTGAGCTACACTGATGCAACGCTAGGTAGCGATGCCCGTTTCCTGTTCTTCCTTCAGCTTGCGGCTAAGGATGACCAACATCGCCAACGGAATGTAGAAAAGGGCACCCACCTTGTGGGTCTCTATCAGTTCCGAAAAGAAGTTGTTGATGAAACCTACAGCAATGGTCATGACCAACCCCATGGTCACCAACCGGTAAAACCGGTCTTTGAAACCATGATATAGCCGCTGCGCCTTGGCAAAAATGAGAGGTATCAAAATGGCGTAGAGCAACATGGCAGGCCAACCCTGCTCGGTGAGCATGTATAGAAAGTAGTTGTGCGTGGTGGAGTGCTCGGCATTTCGGCTTACATAGGTTTGGAAGCAGGAAATGGCGTAAGGCTTGTAGTAATAGTAAAACGCATGGGGGCCATATCCCGTAATGGGTTTGTCGCGGCTCATGCGCACCGCAGCTATCCAACGATACAGCCGCTCCATAGACGACATGTCTTTACCGCGGAATGTGGCGATAAGGTGGTCGGTGAAGTTTTTGTGCATGTAGGTGTTATTGTAGTCGGGCCTGAACTCCAAAAACTTGTTGTTGGGCACCAAGTAAACAAACAGCAGGATGATCATGCCGTAAATGGCCGGCATAATGACATTGACGGTTTTTGACCGCACAGCCAAGCCAACGATGATTGCAAATATTACGCCTATTACGGCGGCGCGGGCGTAGGCAAAGATGATGGCCGCAATGAAAATCAAGATAACCGCAATTAGCCCGTTTCGGTATCTGGGGCCTTTATGTCTGATAAGGGGATAGGCTACAAGCAGTAGTGGAAAGAACATGGAAATGACCGTACTGTAGTCAACGTGATTATAGTACAACCCGCTCATGGCCCGTTGCACTTTGTCGAAGCCAAAGTCAAGAATGGCATGGTGTATCAATATCACGATAATGGTGATAAATATCGGAATGAACATCACGAAGAAGCCCCTGACGAAATCTTTCTTCTCGCGGAATATCCATACCGGGAAAATAAAGTAGCACACCATAAGCCAACACTTGGCAAGTAGGAATTTCACGGAATAAAAGAGCACCTGCGAGAACCCAACCGCCACCAAGAGCCAAACAAACTGGAGGAATACCACAAACACCAGCTCATCTCGCCACCACCAGCCGGGCAGCGTTTTGGGGTTGCGGGCATATACCAGCGTAAAAAGGATGAGGAAAATCCACATGATGGGTTCATCGGGCAGCGTAATGGCCATGGTGTCGGCCGCAAAATTGATTTGGATGGATGCCGGGATGGTGAATAGGAACAGCCAATAAGCTGCGCGCCAATTGACACCGACCAAGACCAAATACAGGAATACCAACGGCGTAAGTAGAACAAACAGGTTGCCCGTTATGGCAAAAACCACCACAGTCAGGAACAGCACCCCGAAGGCACTTGCATTAATCCAGTTCTTTGTGAGATACGCCACCATTACCTTTCTTGGGAAATAATCAATTTATAATAGGCCATCAACAATACGAAAATAGAACTGAAGAACAACCCGCAGAGTAGTGCCACGGCAACCGTGGTATTCAAGCTGGGCCCCGTTGGCGAAACCGGGGGCACTGCCCGGGTAATCACTTTCAGATACTGCATGGCATCATTCTTGGCGGCACCAAACTCATTGAGGTTGGACACATAATGAGCACGGTCGCCTACAAGCTGGTCTTTTGTAGCTTCTATATTTTGAATTTCTTCAATCGCACGCCCATACCCCTTACCATTGCTCTTCATCTCTGCTGCCCCTATTGCGGTGCGGTTGGGACTCAGGATGGCGTAAATACCGTAATGATCTCGCATCGAGGCCAACGAGTCGGTTAGAACCGCTATGGCACTGTCTACTTGCTGAAGCTTTTCCGAAATAGAAGTGATGATGTTCTCCTTGGCCGCAGTGTAGTAATGCCTGTAGGTTTCTTCGAGCACCTTTACCGACATATTGGCCACATTTGCAGCAACTACGGGGTCGTAAGCGGTGTAGGAAATTTCCATGTCTTTATACTCCGACCGTTTGAGGTTGAAATTCCGACCATAAATACCCATGAGTCCTGCATGACCCTTGGCATCATTGATATCCATGTTGTACACCACTTGGAATTGGCAGTTTCTGATAACCCGATCCCTTACCGTGTCGGAGGTGGCGAGGGCCGTCACTTTGTCCAGGTCGTCATCCCCGCCAAAGTAGTCCACATACCGGGTTTCGTATGACCTGAAAATGTTGTTTCTGTCGCCATACAGGGGATTGTTCACCAAAAATCGGGATTCCGCTTTGTATTTTTTCGGTTTGATCAGGAAGAAGCACATCCCCACCAATGAAGTCAAAATCGATATCGATAATATGAACTTGATTTTTGTACGTAATACCGAAATTACGTCTATCAAATCAAAGGATGGTGCAGCCATTTATCAATAAATTAATTTATTACCGATTATCAATCGATTTTTTCCAACCAAATTTCCACTCGCAGCGGTTTCCATACGCCATCTGACTACCTGCTATCTACCCTTCTTGCGGTCAGACATCCCATCGGAGACTGCAACGAACAACGATGAACAGACAAACCCGAGGAATCCGCAGGCAATCAAAGTCACCAATCCACCAAGCCCTTTAGGCGTAACGGGTGGCGTAGCCTCCGTTATCACTTTTATGATGGGCATCTTCACCTTGGTATAGCTGGTGGTGTATTGGTTTGCCAATGTCGTTTTTACTGCGCGGTCGGCCACCATTTCATCTTTAAGCGATTCGATGTTTTGAACCACTTCAATACCAAGACCGTAATTCTTTCTGGAACTTTCCCGCATGTTCCCGTTCATCAGGTTGTGCCGAGCGGGGCTTATGATGTCGTAAATACCATACTTCTCGCGGAGTTTGGCAAGTGTATCCGTTAGGGAGTTAATCATGCTATCCTCCTCAACAATTTTGTTCAAGATGGACTGGTGCATGCCTTTACGCATATCGTTGTAAAAGTCTTCATAGGTATCTTCCAACACCCTGACGCTTTCGTTGGCCACCGCCGCCGCACGCTTGGGGTCGGTATCGGTGTAGCTCAGCATCAAGTCCCTATTCTCCATGCGCATCAGGGTCAAATTCTTATCAAACTTGCGGATGAGCAGAAAGTCTTGTTTCGGCTTGGTTGTATCATACTTATAAGCTTTCGCCAAGCCCATATTCCGTATCACTTGGCGTTGCACCAGCTCCGAGCCCGCAAAGACCATTACACGGTTACCATCATCTTCATTTCCAAAATAGTCCAGAAACTTGGTATCATAGTTATACAGGAAGTTTCGGTCGCTGTACAAAGGGTTTCTAATGATGAAGTTGGTTTTGGCCTCATATTTCTTGGGGCCAACCACATATACAAAACCGCCAACGACCGCCGAAATCGTCGAGATCGTCAGTATGAAGCGAAATCGACGGTTGATACTGTTGCCGATATCCACCAAATTGAAGTTGTTACTTGCCATTTTATCAAACCTTAAAAAACGATAAACTTATGAAATATTTTTCTAAAAACAAATTTTGTGATTTGGCTCTACTACGCTACGGTCTCCCCAGCCTGCATCTTTTCCGCATTCTCAGCAAATTGCAAGGCTTCCACCATATTTTGAATGTCCCCGTTCATGAATTCATCGAGGTTGTAAATAGTCATATTGATTCTATGGTCGGTCACCCTACCCTGCGGGAAATTGTAGGTCCTGATTTTCGCTGAGCGGTCTCCGGTGCTCACCAAACTCTTCCGCCTACGCGAAATTTCCTCTTCCTGCTTGCGCACCTGTTCTTCATACAGTCGGGTACGCATCATATTCATCGCCTTCTCCCTGTTACCCAACTGTGAGCGCTCCGTTTGGCACATCACCACGGTACCCGTAGGAATGTGGGTCAAAATAACCTTGGTTTCCACCTTGTTTACATTTTGACCACCCGCACCGCCACTACGAGCCGTTTCCATTTTCACATCTGCATCGCGTAGTTGAAAGTCCACTTCTTCGGCCTCCGGCATTACCGCAACAGTAGCTGCCGATGTATGTACCCGTCCGCTGGCTTCAGTATCGGGCACGCGTTGCACACGGTGCACTCCGCTCTCAAATTTTATGGTGCCATAAACATCTTCTCCCTGCACTTCAAGCTGCACTTCCTTGTAGCCGCCCACTGTACCCTCGGTCTCCGAAATCACCGAAACACTCCATCCGCGTCTCTCGCAATAGCGCACATACATCCGACACAAGTCTCCGGCAAACAAGCTGGCTTCATCGCCTCCGGTACCCGCGCGTATTTCCAATATCGCATTCTTCTCATCCTGTGGATCTTTGGGTATCAGCAACTTGCGGATTTCATCTTCGAGTTCATTCTTCTTCACGTCCTCGGTTTCCAAGTCGGCCTTGGCCAATGCACGCAACTCATCGTCGCTCTCCGCCTCCAAAACCTCGCGTGCAAAAGCAAGGTTGTCCATACAATTGCGGTATGCCTTGTATACAGCAACTATCTTCTCCAGTTTGCGGTACTCCTTACTGACTTGCGAAAAACGAGTATTGTCACTCACAATCTCAGGATTGGTAAGTGCGACGCCCAGTTCTTCAAATCTGGCGTTTATTGCTTCAAGTTTTTCTACAACCGAACTCATCTATTTATTGGGATACTTCCAAAAGTGTGCGAAGTTACTTCATTAATGCAATTTTTATCCTTGCGACCCCACACAACTCCAATTATGTTCCACTACCAACGGTTGGCGGAGCCCTTTTGTTGTGGCCCGGGCTAATTGAAAACGGACTTGGCCGCATAGGGTCAAGTCCGTTTTCTGTAAATTTCGACACTGCTGCACTATCTCATCAGGGTGATGTTGCCTTGGTGGTGCTCGTGCTGACCGTCTTTAT
>CAIVHI010000169.1 GCA_903905685.1 uncultured Bacteroidota bacterium
ATAAAGACGGCTCTGAAATATTGATTCCGCAAAAGAACAAGAACCCAAGAAGATTAAGTCCTAAAGAATGTGCATTGCTACAGGGTTACCCCGCAAATTTCGTAATTCCTGTTTCCGACTCTCAGGCTTACAGACAGTTCGGCAACTCTGTCGTTATGCCTCTAATCAGAGCGGTTGGAAAGGAGATCGTTCGTGTACTTCAAACCTATAGAAAATGAACCTGAAAACCCTTCTGAAAATATTCTCGGATAAAGGCTGTAATAAAGTTTATGTTAAGAAGCTTTCGGCAAATGATAATTCGAAGAATCAGGTTTATTTCGGCGGGAGTTTCGATGTGCTTAATATTCTACCGATAAAGGAAATAACAGCTGATGCAGACAATAAAGGAGGCGGAAAGAAGACAAGGTTTAAAACGAAATTGGATTTTTATTGGGTTGATGATGACGGGCTGCTCAATCATGCGCCTGACGCACAGTTAGTACTTTACCCGAAATATCCAGAAGTTAGGTTTTCTGGGTTTTTGAAGGGAACCAAAAATGCGCCTTCTGATTTAATGGCAGAGCGGATACCGGACAGGCTGCTCTTTCTCGGTGTTACGAAGTCAAGACAGGTAATAGGCTATGTTGTTGGCCCTGAATCATCCGTGGCTAATGAACTGTCCGCTTTACAGCGTGTAGAGGAAATTGGTGTATTCAAATCAATTACTCTTATTGGCGGTAAAATTGAAATTGACAGCAAGGGTAAGCTGTTGCATGAATTAAAGAGAATAAATAATCTTGGCTGGATTGAGTCCAAACGTCTATCTGCGCACAATAAAATTAGCCCCTGTAACTCAACTAACTGTGGCGGGTTTACTATGGAGGCTGAATTGGGTATTATTGAGAACAGCAATTCTGTGCCCGATTACCTTGGCTGGGAGTTAAAAACCTTTTCGGTAAATAATTTTTCAAAGTTCGGATCAAAGGCGGTTACGCTGATGACACCGGAACCAACACATGGGTTTTATGTGGATGAAGGACTTGAAAAATTTATCACTACCTATGGTTATATAGATAAAATGGGACGAGAGGCAAGGATGAATTTTGGAGGCGTTCACAAATTTGCAGTTCCTCAAAAATCTACTGGTCTAAAATTGGTTCTGAACGGGTATGATGCCCTAAAAGATAAGATTGAAGATGCTGAAGGTTACCTGGGACTAATGGACGGCAAAGATAATATTGCGGCATCTTGGTCTTTTGCTGGAGCATTGGAACAGGAAGCATGCACAGGCATGTTACATCCCCTCGATGAAAAGGACCACCACTGACGAGGTTTATAAGCAGCAGTATTCTTATGGTAATCTCGTAATTATGGGCGCTAAGACAGATTTTTCGCTCTTTTTGAAACAGGTCGCTCTCGGAAATATATATTATGATCCCGGCATAAAACTGGAATTCGCAATACCTGGCGTTCGGGATCAAAGCACTAAAAGAAGGAGTCAGTTTAGAATGAAGGCAAGTCAGTTAACAAATTTATATAAAGAAAATGAAGTAGTGAATCTCAATACACTAGTGTAATAAAACTATTGTATGTAATTTGTGAAAAATAAAGTATGGGTATCACAAAATTAAGCGTGCCGGACGACATATAATTGCCATAGGTCTTGATTTAATAAAGGATACATATGGCGCTATTGCTGAATTGGCACAGAACTCGTACGATGCATCATATTGCGCAGGGGTGTAAAATTAGAGCCCCGACATCATACATTCGCCCCTATGCTTTTTCGAGCCCCCTCTCGCCCCCAAAAAAGAGCCACTACAGCTTTACAAACTTCCGCACTTCTGCATGATTGATGCGCACAACGTAGTTGCCGGCGGGGAGGGACGAAACGTTTACCTGCACGTGGGCGGCATCGTAGCGGTTGGTATAGGCGGTCTTACCGTTCACGTCCATAATTTCGAGGGTCTTGATGTGGTCGGTGCCCGATATATTCAGTACCGTGGTTGCGGGACTCGGGTAGACGGTGAAGGTTGATGCTGCTGCAGCAACCGGGGCAACGGCGGTAGATGAGTTTTGATAGATGGTCAAAGGTGTACCTGCATTCGGATTGTCGCCTGCCTTGCCGCCATCCCCATTCACCGCATTCAACAGAGAGAAAAACGTGACGCTGTCGCTGGTGCCGGCAGGCGCAGTCCAGTAGAACTGGGTGGAGTACTTATTGATGCCGGTGGTGTCGGGAGAAAGTACAACGCTGTGTTCCACAACGGTGGTGGCACCACATGCAAAAGTATGGATAGAGGAAGCCAAGGCCGTGGGAATGGTATAGGAGCCGGCGAGGGTATGGTTGCCCAATACCGCCGAAACCTGAAAGCCAAACCCGGGAAGGCTGGTGGAGATGGCTGTGGCATCACCCTTGAGGGTTACGAGGTAAGTCTGCAAGGCATTGTAAGTGGTAACGGGCAATAGGGTAGTGGTATCGAGCACCTGCAACTGAACTACATTCAAGGGGTTGTTGCCGCCATGGCAGGTTCCTGTTTGGCAATGGCCGGCAGTTCCAACGGTCGCTCCGGTTATGTCGCCATGTCCATGGTGCGCCGCACCGTCGATATCGCTGGTCAGGAATACGTATGCGGGTATCAGGAGAAAGCCGATGATGACGGAGTATTTTTTCATAAAATTTTTCGTAATTTGTAAAACGTTTAAAACGTGCTGCAAAAATAATCTTGGAGTAGTGCATACCTGACGAAGCAAGGTTATCTCTGCATTAACCCTACGTTATGGAACGGGTGTCCGCTATACCTGTATCTGATAATTGGATAATGTCTTTGCCCGAGGCAGCGTTAAATTTGCAGGGAAATTAGGGCAATATGAACAGGGGTGAATTTATTAAGGGTTCGGCCATCATTGGAGCGGCCATTACGGCACCGTCGGTACTCCGTGCCGCATCGGGCATGATGGACGAAAAGGGACGCAAGGTGTATCAAGTCATCAAGGCACACAGAACCATGGTGGGCACATTGCCTGTACTGCGCGCATTTGCCGGCGACAACAACGACTATGTGTCGCCTTATGTGTTTTTCGATGAATTCGGCCCCGTGCGCATCGACCCCCGCCAGAAGCCATTACGGGTAGACGCACACCCCCATGCGGGCATCATTCCCACCACCTATTTTTTGGAGGGCAACGGGCACCACCGCGACAGCCTGAACTACGATTTCCAGATTGGCAAGGGCGACTTCATGATGTTCACCTCGGGCAGGGGCGCCATACATATGGAAGAAACCGGCCAGCAACTTTATGAGGGAGGCGGCCTCTACCACGGATTCCAGATATGGCTCAACATGCCATCGAAATACAAGTTTGTTGAGCCCGCCACCTCGGTGTTCCGACCCGAGAAGATGGCTCAAATCAGCGAGAAAGACTTTACGGCCCATGTGGTGCTCGGTGAGTTGTTTGGCGCGCAATCGAAAGTGGAAACCCTGTTTCCTGTATTCTACTTTCACATTAAGCTGAACGCAGGTGCCAAGTTGAGCATCCCCACCAACCCACGGCACAATGCCTTCATTTACCTGGTAAGCGGCGATTTGGAAACCGAAGGCCGGCGCGCTATAGAGCCCAACAGCGTAGTGCTCTATGAGCGGGGCGAAAGCAACGTGAATATTTATAGCGAGACTGGTGCAGAGCTGTTGTTGCTGGGTGGAATGCCCCACAACGAAGCCGTGTTTGCCTATGGGCCCTTCGTGATGAACACCGAAGCCGAAATCAGGAAATGCATTGCCGACTATCAGGCCGGGCGCATGGGCAACCCGGCCTTGGTGGATGCCAAGGGTTGATGGGTGGAAGTCGGCAATGCGGTTTTCGCTCCGTTACTCGCGTACCACTTTTTCGATTTGGGTGCCGTCGGCTGTCCGAACTTCTAAAAAGTAGATGCCGGCAGGTAAAGTTCCCAAGTCCAATTGGAATGGGTTTCCGGTTGGGGCGGCCTCGAACACCGTAGATCCTACTGCATTCGTCAACCTAAGCCTGTTCACCGTTGTCGACGATTGCACCATCAACAAGCCCGAAGTGGGGTTGGGTTTTATGTATATGCCTTGGCTTCCGTATCCAATCTGTGGCACCCCTTCACACGCGTATACCATCCTGACGACGTGGTTGTGGAAGTCTGCAATGAAGAGTTTCCCGAAGTTGTCGGTGGTTACGCCGGTAGGCCGGTTCAGCCTACCCAAAAGCGCCGAGCCTCCATCTCCCGAATAGCCGGCCACACTATCTCCCGCAAACGTGCGGATGATGCCGGCGGGTGAAACTATCCTTACCCGATTGTTGCTTTCATCGGCGATGAAGAGGTTGCCGAATACATCGGCCGCCACACTCGACGGATTATACAGTTGGGCTGCCGTGGCTGCACCACCGTCGCCACTAAAGCCGTAGATGTTGTTGCCGGCCACCGTGCTGATAGTGCCCGAAGTATTCACCATCCTGACTACGTTGTTGGAATAATCGGCAATGTACAAGTTGCCGGCGGCATCGAGCGCCACGCCGGTTGGGTTGAAGAGTCCTGCGGCCGTGGCGGGCCCACTATCGCCCGTCCATCCCGGCACCCCGGTTCCCGCTACGGTATGCATCGTTCCCGAAGTATCTATCATCCTAATGCGGTCGTTGCCTTGGTCGGCAATGTAGATGTCGCCAATAGCATCAACCGCAATACCCGATGGAAAAGACAGCAAAGCGGCCGTTGCCGGGCCGTCGTCGCCTGCAAATCCTGAACTGTCGGTGCCCGCCAGTGTCGTGATGGTGCCGGCGGTTGTCACTTTACGGACGCGGTTATTGTATTCGTCGGCTATATACAGGTTGCCGGCGGCATCGGTAGCCACCCCCGTTGCCCCTTTCAATGGAGCGGCTGTAGCGGGTCCGCCGTCGCCTCCGAACCCTGGAGTCCCGGTACCGGCCACCGTATAGATCAATCCGCCGGCAGTTACTTTGCGGATAACGCAGGCACCGTAGTCGGCCACGTAGAGATTTCCGGAATGGTCGGCGGCGACACCAGTGGGTAGCGAGAGCTTGGCCAGTATAGCAGAGCCCCCATCTCCGGCATAGCCGCTGTCGGACCCCGCATAGGTCATAATGGTATAGCATTGTGCTTGTGCCGCAGCAGCACCGGCAAGTAGGGATAAACTGAGTACAAGTTGCTTCATAGTCGTGGCATTGCGATGTGCAGGAATATAAGACCCGCTGTGCATGCAAATTGGTTGGGGTGTATACAAAATATCAATAGGCAAACCCATGCAAGCGATTTTCAGGCAAATCCCAAATCAGCCGTTGGGTATCACCACTGTGAACGTACTGCCGGCGCCCAGTTTCGACTTCACGTCTATGGTGCCTTTCAGTTTCTCCACATTCTGCTTCACGATATACAGGCCAAGCCCATCTCCATGGGCAGCGTTGGTATCCCGATAAAACATGGTGAAGATTTTCTCGAAGCTGCCCTCGGCAATACCGATGCCATTGTCTTCAACCGTGATGATGGCATTACCGCCGGCAATCTCGAATGAGAATTTTACGTAGGCATCATCGATATCGCGGCTGTATTTGATGGCGTTCGTGACGAGGTTGCGTATTACGGAAGACACCCGAACTTTATCGGAAACAAAATCGCCGGCAGAATGGAATGTGGAAAAATGGCTGATTTCCTTGGCTTGCCGCATGTAGTTGAGGCTGTCCAACACCGAATCGTAGATGATTTTCATGTTGATGGGCTCATACTTCACCTCCATCCGGTTCGACTTGGAGTACTCCAATATCGACTTGATGACGTTGTCGAGGTTCATGACGCTCACCTCCATCATTTCCAGATACTCGTAGATATCGCTTTCTTTTTCCACCGAGTCTTTCGAGATGTTCACGAGGCCCAATACTGAAGTGAGCGGAGCCCGCAAATCGTGGGAGGTGCTGTATACGAACCTGTCGAGTTCCTGATTGATTTTTTTCAGCTCCGAGTTCTGCTTCAGCAGCGTATTTTCATAGTTCTTGCGCTCGGCAACATTGCGCACAAATGCGGTGACGTTGCCTTTTCCATCACCGGTTTCGGTAATGGAACTATTGACTTCGAACGGGAACCGTTGACCGTCTTTGTCTAATATTTCCAATTCTATAAGCCGTGCTGCCGCTTGCCCATCGGCTCTGTCGGCAAGGAGTTGCACCACCTTATTTTGGTGTTCTTCGGGAATGAATTCCAAGACGTTCCTGTTGGAATAATTTTCAGGATCGAGCCCCATGTATTCCAAACCTTTTTGGTTCATGTAGGTGATGCTGCCGTCAAACCCGTAGGATACCACGATGTCGTCTGTGGTTTCCAACATCGATTTGTACTTGGTCTCGCTGATTCGCAGTTCTTCGGTAAGCAGCAGGGTGTTCAGCTTCAGGGCATACTTCACGGCTATCTGCGAAAACAGTTTCCTATCGTTGGTGGTCCAATCTTTTTGGGCATCGTTCAGCGACAATACGAGCAGCCAGGCTTTGCCGTTCGCCGAGGGTAGACCCATGCATAGTGAGGAGCCTGCATCGCCATCGTATAGCATATCGGCCTGCATGTAGGCGGGCGCGCTCCGCAAATCCCTGATGATGCACTCCTGCTCGGCCTGTACCCGCCTTGCCACCGACCGCAATTCGTCGGTCATCATTACGTTAAACCCGGGCCCCACACCTGTGGTGCTTTGCCTGTTGGTGCAGTGGGCAGCAACAGGCAGATTGTTATCGTTGGCAGTACATGGTCTCGATATCCAAGCGGAATGGCAGACGAATATTTCGGGCATTACCGCCAAAATCTCCGCATAAACCGAGTCCACCTTTCGCTCATAGCTGATACTCTGCAACATGTAGTTGATTCGGTTCAGCCGCTCCAGATAGGCCACGTTCTCTCGAATCTGTTTTTCCAGTTCCTTCGACTCCACAATCAGGGCTGTGAGGAAGGAAATGATTTTGGCGATGTCGTCGCCTCCTGTATACCTATTGTCGAGGATTTCGGGTTTCAGTGTGGCGATAGCCTGTTTAAGTTGTGCGATGGCATGATTCAGGATGTCGTTTTTGTTGCTCAAATCGGTAATGGCATCCTGATATTCCCTTTCGCTGACGGCAAAGGCCTGGTCGGAAAGTTTTTGGTCGCGGTCTTTGCTTACATAGTATGCGCTCACCTCCTTCAAAAAAGAAGCTATGCCCGGATCGTTTTGCAGATCTGCGGCCAAGTGTTTCTTTATCTGTTTCTCAAGAACCCGGTGGTATTGCATACGGTAAGGTTTTGGCCCTAAATTTCGGTAAACGAAGTGATGGTCATGGTCTGATTATGGAGTTCGCATTTTCCGCCTGTTTTAAGTGGAGATATTTCGCCATATGAATAGAACCCCGCAATTGCGGTGTCGGCACCCACGGTATCATCCAGCACTTCCACCTCCTCAGCCACGCGGCTATGCATCACCAGCTTCCTGCCCACGCAACTGATGAGGATGCTGAGGGAAGGTTTGCGCCCATTAAGCCGCATGTAGCAGTTGGATGCTGCTGTAGCCGATGCATTCACCAAATTCTCCTGGTTGGACTTCATGAGTCTTACTTTACTGCCTTCAGGCATATTGCCGGCAAAAACCATACAGTCGGCTTTTTCGTCCAAGCCCAAAATAGTACGTACCAGTTTACCCTCCTTACCCGTTTCATGGAGCGAAAGCGGGAACAGCAATGCCGATGATGGAAGGTCGTTGGCAAACTCGCCCAAGTATTCCTTGTATAACTGGAGTGCGCTATGGCCGTCTATTTCGTAGAGAATATTTTTGTCTGATTTCGTAATCGTGCGTTCACGTCCGAATTCCTCCCAGCCTCCCATGAATCCGTGCCCTATGATGAGCTCGTTTCCATAGAAGCCAACTGCGACAACATTACCGGCATCGGGCAACTCATTTAGGCCGGTATAGGTTTTGACGAAATTCGCCCCATCGCCGGCAAGGCCGCCAACAATAGGTACGTTATTGACATTCATCAGGTTCAAGCCATCGGCAAGTTGGCCACCGTTCACAACTGTACCATCACTTACAATGAAGATACCGCAAAGGTCGTTCGCGGCCAACTCCGTCATGATGAATGCGCCAGCTTGCCCTGCGGAGTCGGGGTCGTCCAGCTTTTTGCAGATGCATTTGATTTTGGTTTTTTCGAACGCCACTGCCGTAACTACGATACTGTTGTCCAATACCGAATTGCCGGCAATCTCGCCGGCTGTAGACGCGATGACGATTTCGGCACCCGGATAATCCTCGCGGATTTCGGCAAACCTATCGGGATTGCAGATATGCTCGGGGGCACCAAAAACCAAAACCAGGTTAAATGCCTGACCCGACGGATTCGCGTCTTGGTATTGGGCAACCCATTTTCCTTCGGAGTAGTATTTTTGACTGATAACCATAATTGTCAAGTTTACGAATTAATCCAATACGCCACCACGTCTGCATTGTTTCCCACATGTTAATGACGACCTTTTGATATAGGACTGTGTATTTATATACGGGCACGTTTGGAGGTGCCACGCTGATGCTGCCCCAAAGGCGATGCACGTCATCGGCATCCGTAATAATGCATTGCATCAAAATGTTAGGGGTATGCCTTTGGGCTGTCTATAAATTGGAAAGGGGGTGCAGAAACTGTCTGCACCCCCTTTCCAATTACCTTACGCTTGGTTTATGCTGCCGAAAGTAGTTTCAGTTTGGTATGTTCCACCATTTGTTTCGCATACTCCAAGGTCAATTCGAATTTGCCATTGTGGGTTTCAGATGGGAGGTCGAACATCGCATCCGTCAATATCATCTCGCAAATGGCCCGCAGTCCGCGGCCACCCAATTTAAACTCCACTGCTTTCTCCGCCATGTAGGTAATGGCTTCATTGTCTACTATGAGTTGGATGCCTTCATATTCAAACAGCTTGGTGTATTGCTTGATGAGGGCATTCTTGGGTTCTGTGAGTATCATTTTCAGGGAATCCAAGTCGAGTGGGTTCAGGTAAGTGACTACCGGTAGCCGTCCCAGCAACTCGGGGATCAAGCCGAATGCACGGAGGTCGAGTGCATTTACATATTGCAGCAAATTGGACCGGTCCAAATCTTTGGTAGCCTTGATGGCGTTATAGCCTATCGATGACGTCTGGATGCGGCGGGCGATCATCTTGTCGATACCCTCGAATGCGCCGCCGCAAATGAACAGGATGTTTTGGGTATTCACCTTGATCATCTTCTGCTCCGGGTGCTTGCGCCCTCCTTGCGGAGGCACCATCACTTCTGAGCCTTCCAAAAGTTTCAACATGGCCTGTTGTACACCCTCGCCGCTCACATCGCGGGTGATGGACGGGTTATCGCTTTTGCGGCCTATCTTGTCTATTTCGTCTATGTATACAATGCCGCGTTCCGCGGTAGGCACATCGAAGTTGGCAGCTTGAAGCAGGCGCGACAAGATGCTTTCCACATCCTCGCCCACATAGCCGGCCTCGGTAAACACCGTGGCATCCACAATGGCGAAGGGCACTTGCAGGAGCTTTGCAATGGTCTTGGCGAGCAGTGTTTTGCCCGTACCGGTTTCGCCCACCATGATGATGTTCGATTTTTCCAGCTCCACATCGTCGGCCACCGGCAT
>CAIVHI010000170.1 GCA_903905685.1 uncultured Bacteroidota bacterium
CATAGTTATTTTTTGAAATCGGCCTTTTGTATGAATTGCAGCCACTGCTTGTTATTGATGGCGAGATTGGGTCTGTCTTCACCGCGGGCGTTGTCTATTTGGCGCAAAACCAGGAGCCCCTTGAGGGCAATGTGGTAGGCACCGTTCGCGTCGGCATCCTTGGGCAATGCGCCGTCCGATGCCTCGGAATTGAAAAACACCCCGTTTTTATCGGCCACCGGAGACAGGATGAAATCCCTACCCTCGGCGGGGGCGGTATAGCGCATGGCAAGCACCACACTCAGGTATTTGGTGAGCTTGGCAAAAAAGTCCTTGCTTTCCACCCCACCAATGGCATCCTTCAAGTCGGCTCCGTTTTGATAGGCAATGCCTTCAGCATCCAAAAGCTCCTTCATTTTTTCGGTCACGTCTATCTGCACGTGTTTCTTTTCGGCCGGCACATAATGAAACCGTTCCGTACCGGCCGTGCACACCGTCCATCGGGTGCGGGTATCTTCGGCCTTGCTACCGAAACCGGAATAATCGAAGGCGAATTCGAAATAGCCGGCATCGGGATTGTAGCGGATGCTATCGAACTTATTAAAGAATGCCCGGCTTGCTTCCACATTCTCGTACTTGGGTTTTAGGAAATCTACAAAACCCGTGAGGGGGTCTATTTTGCTGGTATAGGCGGCAGGCACATAGAACAGGAACCCGGACTGTTTCCCCATTTTGGCAAAACCTTTAAACTCCGATGCGAGTTGGAGTGCCTTCATCAGGCTGCCCGGAGCGCCGGGAGCCGCATCCTTCAAAACCAGGTAGTTGAGCTTGTCTATCAGCATTTTCTCCAATTTTTGGTACACCTGTTTTTCCACTTTGAATCTGCCGCGCTTGAATCCGAAATTGAGGTCTTCCATCACCACGATAGCACGGTGTTCCACCATCAGCGTAGCTATGCGGTGAATGACTTGGGAGATGTAGCCCTCTTTCAATTCCTTGATGTTCTCGATGGCCCGCCATTCCAATCGCGATTTCGCCCTGTCCTCTTCCTTGGCATTCAGGAGTTTGTGATAATCGGTAGTGATGGGGTGTTTATCATCGGCAATGGTGTTGAGGCTTTGTTGTAAAAGGATGTTGCCCTGTTGATCTATCAGCGTGAGGTAAACCAAGTGGCGCTCGCCACGATCCAGCCCAATTATCTTCACATCCGGATTGTCGCGCAGAAAATCCTGCACATCGTTATTGATCCCATCGCCACCCGTAGCCTTGAAGTTCATCGTAATGGGAACATGGAACTGGAACTTGTCCATCGTGAAGCGGCGGTCTTTCACGAGTTCGTAGGCAAAAACGTTTTCTTTGCCGGGAGTCAGCAGGTTCTTGGCCTGTATGGGCAATGCCGCTTCGTGCCGCACAATATTTTTTTCCTCAATGGATTGTTTCCTGAAAAAAACCTCTGCCTTTCCGTTCAGTTTATACACTACGTCTGCCAAATTGGCATCGTCGAAGAGCGCCTTCCAATACATGGTGTGCAGGTTGGGCTTGCCCTTACTGAACGCCGAAAAGTCCTTGTTGTAGATTTGGAACAGGTAAAGCCTGCCCTCATCCACATTCTTGTTGATGAACGCCTCCGGCACCGGTTCAAAAGTGATTTTATAAGCCTGTTGCTCCACCTCGCGATAAAAGCCGCTGATGTCTTCATACGTGCTCGTGGGCGAGAACTTGAAATGGAAGTGTTTCCAGTCCTCATGCTTTTCGATGGAAGCCTTAAAGAAGTCTATAAGGGTGTGGCAGTCCTGTAAGTTGAAATCCGCTTTCTCGAATCCGTCTTGAGGAGCACCGTTTTTACTGTGCGAGGCGGTATTCCTAATCCTTAGGATTTCGGAAGAAGGATTGTAGTAACCAACTCCCTTTTTCGAAAAGAATACCTTGGGCAGCATCTTGTTGGCTCCCGGCAGCAGTTTGTAGGTCATTTTCTGGAAGCATGAATCTCCGGCCTTTGCTTTAGGCAAATTGGCGAAAACCGTGTTGTTCTTCTTATCCATAATAGCTGGATAATAGAACCCGTCCCTCTTCAAAATGACGTTGAGCTCAAACCCCGCAGAATTAGGTAATAGTTTTTAGGAAATTCGGTGAAACCACGCCGGCATGCTTGCTGTTGTGGTTTTTTTGTTGTTGATTTGCATTACC
>CAIVHI010000171.1 GCA_903905685.1 uncultured Bacteroidota bacterium
AAGGAATCCTGTTGAAATGGCGGCTTTACCGGTGCGTATGTAGCTTTTTACTGCATGGCGATAAAAAAAAATACTACCTTCGCCTTCCGGTTCTGCGGGTGTGGTGAAATGGCAGACACACCAGACTTAGGATCTGGTGCCGCGAGGCATGGGGGTTCGAGTCCCTCCACCCGCACGAAGTTGAGAAAGAGGAGGAGTAAGAGAAAGAGTGTGTCATTGTGGAGCGAGTATGAGGATTTGATTGTTGTGATTTTACACTTTCATTATTTTTTCTCTTTCTCTTACTGTTTCTCTTACTGTTTCTCTTACTTTTTACCTTTTTCTTCTCGGTATCATTATCTGTAAATCCGGGAAATCATGTTTCCATTTGAAAATCTGGAAGTGTACAAGAAAGCATTTGCGAGCAACCAGCGTGTATACGGCTTACTCAAATCAAACAGAACGATTCCAGCCTATTTCAAGAACCAATATGGACGGGCAAGTTTGAGTATCATGCTCAATATCGCCGAAGGTTGCGGTAGAGTGACTGCCAAAGACCGGAAAAATTTCCTGATTATCGCCCGAGGTTCCGTCTTCGAATGTGTATCCATCCTCGATTTCCTTTTTGCCCAAAACGAGGTTGGGGAAGATTTCCAAAGTGAAATGAAGGGCATCTATTCCGAAATATCCAAGATGCTTTTTGCGATGATTAAGAATTTGGATGACAATGGAGGGTGAAATTTCAGCGTGAGTGCGAACGCGAGAGCGGAAGCCTCACACTGACTTTTCTTCATTACCCACGCTTAATTCAAGCAGCAGAGGCAAAATTCCAGAAACGTAGGATTTTGATTGACGAGATGAATTTGCACTTTTTCAGTGGTCGATTGTTGAGCGTGTTTTGGACATTCATCATCTCCGCGCCGATAACCATGCTTTTGGGAACACCCACCATGTTGACAGCCGCACCCGCTCCCCCAAATTGCCTTCACCCATTCTTAATGGTGGCTGCACCTGTAAAAAGCCCGTACCTGCCGAAACGACTCCCGCTAAACTTGTTTCAGAAGGCCCCACAGCTCCGCAACCAACCCCTGCTAAAACATTCCGATTATTGTCCGTTTTTATTTTTTTTCAACTCGTAGATTTGCGACTAATTTCGCCGCAGTAAAATGAAATTCCCGGCACCGCTTGCGGTTCTCTTCGTTTTCCAGTTGTTCGTGTTGCCGCTTGCGGGGCAGGAGACGTTCCATGCGGTCGATTCATCACGCCATGCGGCATCGGCCATAGGCCACCATTACTACTTCAACGGCAAAATAAAAGACCGCAATACGCAGGAAGGGGTGCCTTTTTCCACAGTTGCCTTTCCCGGCACACCCATTGGCGTAGTGGCCGACTTGGATGGCAATTTCACCCTCACGGGCGAACACCTCCCCGTCGACTCCCTCCGCTTTGGCGCACTAGGCTATAAGACACAGACCAAAATACTGGCGAGAGGCGTAAATGAAGCCACTTTCGAAATAGAACTGGAGCGCAATGCCGCCGAATTGTCGGAGTTCACGGTGAAGGCCGACGGCGTTGACCCGGCGTTGCTTTTGCTGCGCCGCATTATTGAACACAAACCCCAAAACAATCCCGACAAAGCCGACAACTACAAGTATGAAGCCTACAACAGGCTGGAGCTGGACATGAAAAACGTGACCGGAGAACAAGCCCGCAAACGGCCGTTCGTCAAAAACTACAGCTTCGTCTTCGACAACATGGACACAACGTCCGAGGCCGAGCGGTTCCTACCTGTGTATTTTACCGAAGCCCTGTCCGACTATTACTTCCGCAGCAGCCCCAAGAAACAGCGGGAAATCATCAAGGGCGTTGTGGTGGAGGGTGTGAACAATACCGGGTTTATCGACTACCTCGGCAGTTCTTACCAAAACATCAACATCTACCGCAACGGCATCCCCGTATTCGACAAGAAGTTCATCAGCCCCATCAGCAATGAAGGGCCGTTGTTCTACCATTACGCCATCAAGGATACCGAGAAGGCGTTTGGCCACAACATCATCTTGGTCCAATTTGAGCCCCGCCGCCAAGGCGAGCTCTGCTTTTCGGGCGACTTTTGGGTAGTGGATACCGTGTATGCCATTCAGCGGGTAAGTCTCGAGGTCCCTAAATCCGTGAATTTCAACTGGGCCGACAAAATAAGCCTGTACCAGGAATTCGCTCCGGTCGACAGCTTCTGGTTCGGCATCAAAGACAAGTTCGTTGCCCACGTAAGCGCCTACGGCACCAAGAAAATCCCCGGCTTTGTGGCCCGTAAAACCACCACGTACCACAACATTGTGGTTAACGACACGGCAATAGAGCGGGAAATAGATAATCCGGAATGGAAAGAAGACATCGTAAAACACGATGCCGATACCGGGCGTAGTGCGGAGTGGTGGGCAGCACACCGCCCGGACTCCCTCACCAAGAACGAGCAGATGGTGCACAAAATGGTGGATACCGTTTTGAAAATGGCGGTTACCCGGCACTACATCAACACGATGACCTTCCTCATCAGCGGTGTGAAAGACTTTGGCCCCATAGAATTGGGTCCCTATTGGTACCTATACAGCTCCAACCCTATTGAGGGCAGGAGGGTGCGTTTTTCGTTCGGCACACCGCGCAGCTTGAAAGACCTTCACGTGGCAGCCTATGTGGCCTATGGGTTTACCGACCAACAATACAAGTATGGCTTGGACACCCGTTGGGTCGTGAAGCGCAAACCGTGGACCTACCTGCACGTCAACATCATGCACGACCTAAGCCAAGGTATCGACAACTTCGACCACGTGCGGTCAGACAATGTGTTCAGCAATATGGTGCGCAAACCGGGAGCGGTCTGGAAACAGGCTTTGGACGACCGGCAGCGGCTGCAACTCGACAAGACGTTTTTTTCGGGCATTACCAACAGCCTGATACTCAGCCACCGCACTTTTACACCCTATGCCCCACTCCCCAACACCATGTTTGTGGATGCATTCGGCAAGCCCGCCCTTGGCGTTCAAAGCACCGAAGCCGGCGCAGAAGTGAGGTATAGCTACAAAGAAAAATTCATCGACAGCAAGTACAGCCGCAAATCGATAGGCACGAAGTATCCGGTTATGGACTTGCTGGTGACAGCGGGTATCAAGAACCTTGCGGGCGGTGCCTACAACTACCAGAAGCTGAACTTCTACATCAAAGAAAGCATCAATACTCCCCCCTTCGGCCACCTCAACTACAACCTGTTTGCCGGCAAATATTTTGGCGTGTTGCCCTACCCCCTGCTGGAAGTGCACCCGGGCAACGACTACATGTATTACGACTCCCATTCGTTTGAGATGATGCGCAACTACGAGTTCATCAGCGACCAATTCGTGGGGCTGAATGTGGAGCAGGGCTTGGGTGGCGGCATCTTCAACCACATCCCCTTGATACGCAAGCTGAAACTCCGCCAGTTTGTGACTGCCAAAGGGATATGGGGGTCGCTTTCGCCCGAGAGCACCAGGTTGAACCTTAATTCGGGCTATACGTTCCGCACGCTTGCGGGCAATCCCTACTTGGAAGTGGGCACCGCGGTGTCCAACATCCTGCGCGTCATCCGCATCGATTTTGTTTGGAGGGTTACACCCAAGCCGGCCGCAACAGATGCTTTATCGAGCTACTTCGGCATTTTCGGCGGTTTCCAATTGGAGTTTTAAGGCTCGTTTACCGCAGTTTGGCTTTATCTACGCCTAATTTCCCGTGTTCGACTACCTTTGCCGGAAATTTCAACACATATATGGCATTAAAGGCGGGTATTGTAGGGCTGCCCAACGTAGGGAAATCAACTTTGTTCAATGCGGTGAGCAACAGCGCCAAGGCGCAGGCATCCAACTACCGTTTCTGCACCATCGAGCCCAATGTGGGGCAAGTGGACGTGCCCGATGAACGCATGGACATGCTGGCATCGCTGGTAAACCCCAATAGGACGGTACCGACTTCCATAGAATTTGTAGACATTGCCGGACTGGTGAAGGGTGCCAGCAAGGGCGAAGGCCTAGGCAACAAGTTCTTGGCCAACATCCGCGAAGTGGATGCCATCGTTCACGTCATCCGCTGTTTCGAAGACGACAACATCCTGCGCGACGAAGGCCCCATCAATCCGGTAGGCGACCGCGACATTATTGATACAGAATTGCAGCTGAAGGACTTGGAGAGTGTCGAGAAGAAGATTCAACGAGTGGAGAAGATGTTGAAGGCCGGCGACCCCAAGGTGAAGAACGCATACGCCGTTTTGCAAAACTGCCTTACTCACCTCTCGGAAGGCAAAAACATCCGCGCCTTGCAATTGGAAGGCGAAGACCACGGAGCTATTGCCGACCTCTTCCTGCTCACCGACAAACCGGTGCTCTATGTGGCCAATGTAGACGAATCGGCCCTGCTTACAGGCAACAAATATTCTGACGCCCTCGTGAAAGCTGCCGAAGCTGAAGGCGCGCAGGTGATTGTAATGAACAACTCGATAGAGGCGCAAATCTCGGAACTGGAGACCGCTGACGATAAAGAGATGTTCTTTTCGGAATACGGCCTCACCGAACCCGGCTTGAACCGCCTGATACGTAGTGCCTACAAACTATTGAACCTCATTACCTACTTCACCGCGGGCGTGCAGGAAGTGCGGGCTTGGACCATTCAACGCGGATGGAAGGCCCCGCAGGCTGCCAGCGTCATCCATACCGATTTCGAGAAGGGCTTCATTAAAGCGGAAGTCATTGCCTACAACGATTTCGTGCAATACAAAAGCGAAGCCGCCTGCCGCGAAAACGGAAAGCTCCGTATCGAGGGTAAGGAATATCTGGTTCAGGATGGCGACGTGATGCACTTCAGGTTCAATGTATAGTCTTGGCTGCCATGTCCAAAACGGGCGTTCTAAGAGGGGTATTCTTGGTGGCCATGCTGGCAACCGTATTGGGGTGTAGGCAAAACCGCCCGAGCTACAATGCCGTTTCCGCACGGGTATGGAACAACCGAATGGTGGACTCGGCGGTACATCTACTGCGTTCGGGCAACATCGTACTACGGATGGGGCGCGGTGCCGACAGCTACCTGCTGTCGCAGATGAATCGGCGCGACAAGACCTATTCGCATTGCGGCATCGTGATGGTGGAACAGGGGTATCCGTTTGTGTATCACAGTATTGGTGGTGAAGACAATCCCGATGAACGCCTTCGGAGGGATTCGGCCGCCTTCTTTTTCTCTCCCGAACACAATATGGCAATTGCCCTTGTGGACTACCATGAAGACAGCGCCACGCTGCACCGCCTCAACAATATTGTGACGGAATACTACCGCGCCCGCCCCAAATTCGACCTCCAATTCGACCTCAAAACCGACGACCAACTCTATTGTGCCGAGTTTGTTTACCGCTCACTGAACCGTGCAACGCTCGACACCGGCTTTATAAAGACCACCACCTTCATGGGTTGCACCTTTGTAGGCATCGATGCGCTGTTCGACAATGGGCATGGCGACATAGTTTGGAGGACTAAATTTAAATGATACCTTTGCGATTCAAACAGCCTAACATGAGAAAGTTTTTGTTGCCGTTGACGGCAATACTATTTGCCGGCATCCTGTTTGTCGGTTGCAATAAAGGCGATAGCCCAAAGTCGGTTGCGTCTACTTGGCTCACCAGCTTCTACCATATGGATTATGAAGGAGCGAAGAAAGTGTCTACCGAAGAAACCAAGGCCATGCTTACGCAGTTGGCACAGTTCAGCAGCATGATTCCCGACTCCACCAAACAACAATACAAGAAGATTACGGTAGACGTGAAGGAGGTGAAGGAAGATGGCGACAAAGCCGATGTGACCTACATGCTGAACGACCCGACCGCGAAAGATGCCAAGGATGCGTCTTCGGGTCCTCAAGTGTTGCATTTGGTGAAGAAGGACAAGAAATGGTTGGTTCAATTCTCGAAGAATGACTCTATGGGTGGCGGCGACGACAAAGGCGGTGCGCCGCCGGCAGGAGGCGACAGTACGCAGGCCCCTCCACCCGCAGGTGGCGACACCCCGCCCGCAGACGCTCCAGCCGGCAATAAGAGATTTTAATTTTAGATAAGGAAACCGCCCCGAAATTCGGGGCGGTTTCCTTATTTGATAATGGGGTGGGCTACTACATGACGAGATATCCGTTACCGGTTTGGTGCGGAAAAGTGGGAAGACACGTAAACAACGTCAACTATTGGGGGAACCGGCATCCACGAAACAAAGGATGATTTCAGGCAGGTGTAACACGATGAACAACACAGGTGGAGCCCTTTGAATGACATTGCAATGCAAGGGCGACGAAACTCGCTAAACCACCTTCTCCAACTTCTCCAATATGTAAAAAACCGCCGGGCAGATGGTGGCGTTTTTGAGCGTGAGTAGGGGGCGTTTGTAAAACACGTCCTCATCGGTATAGGGATACCTGCGGCAGTCGCTGGGGCGATCGTCGTAGATTTTGCAGGTATTGTCGGTATCCAAAAACGGGCAGGGCGATTTTTTGGTAACGTAGTCGCCTTCGTTATCGAGACGCAGGTAAGTAACGGCAAACTCGCCCTCCTTCATACCCAATACCTTGGATATGCGCTTGATTTCGGGCTGTTTGAACCTTGGAGAATGGTTTTTGCAACAGTTGGCGCAAGTAAGGCAGTCTATCTTCGAGAATGCTTCTACGTGCAGCTCGGGCAACTTCGACAATATCCTGTTTTTGTCGCGGATGTCGAGCAGCCGTGCATACTTTTTCTGATTGGCCTTGGCCTGTTTTTGCCAGTCGCTTGGGTTCATGATGTTGGGGCGGGCTTCGCGCCCACCGGCTATAAGTTCATTTTCTCGATTATCCGCTCCAAGTCCTCATCGTTGTAAAACTCGATGGCAATGGTGCCCTTGCCCGACTTCTTACGTTGCATGGTTACTTTGGTGGAGAACAAGGATGCGATGCTGTCCTCAATTTTTTTATAGGCCAAGGGCAACTTGGCGGGCACTGCCGGAGATTCGGGTGCCGGCTTGTCGACGGCCAAATCTTTGGCCATTTGTTCCACTTGGCGCACGGACAGACCCCTATCCAACGTCTCCCTAAAAAGGTATAATTGCTGCTCTACAAAGTTGAGACCCGATATGGCACGAGCGTGCCCCATGCTCAATTTGCCTTCACGAATGGCCAATTGGATATCCGGAGGGAGTTTGAGCAGGCGCAGGAAATTCGCAATCGTGCTGCGGTCTTTTTTCATGCGCTCGGCCACCTGTTCCTGCGTCAGTTCGCACTCATCCATAAGTTGGCGATAGCTCATGGCTATTTCCATGGCATTGAGGTCTTCGCGTTGCAGGTTTTCTATGAGGGCCAATTCCAGCATTTCGCTGTTTTCCACAGCGCGCACATAAGCGGGGATGTCTGTAAGTCCTGCCATCTTCGATGCGCGCAACCGCCGTTCCCCCGAAATCAACCGGTACGAATCGGGTCCTATTTGGGATACCGTAATGGGTTGGATGATGTCGTGAAGCCTGATGCTTTCCGATAATTCGCCCAACGCCTTCTCATCGAAGTCGCGACGCGGCTGCTTCGGGTTGATTTCGATATGGGCAATGGGTATCCGGGTCACATTGTTGGAATGTTGACCCGTGGCCGCCGGCACACCGTCGGCGGGCGTTTTGATTTCCTCGTCAATGGTATCCAGCAGGGCGCGGATGCCCTTGCCCAAAGAACTTTTTTTGAGTGGTTGAGACATGCCTTTTATTCCGTTTCGAGGATCTTGTCTTCGTTTTTGATTTTGGTGAGGTTGTTCTTTTGCAGAATCTCTTTGGCGAGGTTCAGGTAGTTTGTGGCGCCGGTACTCTCGGCATCATACAGCAAGGCAGGTTTCCCGAAAGAGGGTGCTTCGCCCAACTTGGTATTGCGATGCAGAATGGTGTTGAACACCATCTTGCCGAAGTGGTTCTTGATTTCTTCCACCACCTGATTGGACAAACGGAGGCGACCATCGTACATGGTCATCAAAATGCCTTCAATCTTCAACTGCGTATTGAGGCGGGTTTGGACAATCTTGATGGTGTTCAGCAACTTGCCCAAGCCTTCCAAGGCGAAGTATTCGCATTGCACCGGTATCACTACGCTGTCGGCGGCGGTGAGCGCATTTACCGTGATGAGGCCCAAAGACGGCGAGCAGTCTATGATGATGAAGTCGTACTTGGCCCGCTCCGGCTCCAAGGCATTCCGCAACACATACTCTCGGTTGGGCCGGTTGATCAACTCAATCTCAGACCCCACCAAATCCAAATGGCTGGGTAGGAGGTAGAGGTTGGGGGTTTCCGTTTCCAATATCACTTTTTCGGCAGCGGTTTCGTTCACCATGCAGTCATACAGGCTCAATTTGATGTTCTTCAAATCGAAGCCGTTACCGGTCGTACTGTTGGCTTGCGGGTCTGCATCCACCAACAATGTCTTATATTCGAGAACGGCCAAACTGGCAGCTAAATTGATAGCCGTCGTAGTCTTGCCGACTCCCCCTTTCTGATTTGCTATTGCTAATATTTTTGCCATGATCGACTAACGCAATTAGGTAATACCCCATGCAATGTGGTCCTGCGCAGGTTACAAAGGTACTTAAAAAACGTTTGGGCATTTCGCCGCATTTTCGGTTGGGGCTATGAACTTGTTAAGCTTTATTGGCATGTGGGGGTGCCGATGGCCAAGCCATTGCTGCCTGTGATGTGCCGAAACCTGCACGGGGCAACGATTTCCAGCCGTCGCCGGCTTGATTGCCCTTTTTGCACCCGGAGCCCGAAAATGTTTGCTGTCCATTGGCGTGCCTCACACCATTAGGGAAGGAGCATTATGGGCGTTCTTTCGTGCACGTGCGCATATAAATCGTCTATCTCCTCATCGTTCAACGCTATGCATCCCCATGTCCAGTCGTCGGCCACATACTCGTCTTTGCGGCTGCCTTCCCCATTGGGCAGCCCATGAATCATAACGTCTCCGCCGGGCTGCTTCCCGGCCTTGTGGGCAAACTCCCGGTCGTCTTTATTGGGGTAGGAAATGCAGAGGCTTTTGTGGTATTGGCTGTACGGGTTTTTGCATGATAGCGTGTAGTGCCCCTCCGGGGTCTTGCCGTCGCCTTGAAAATGTTTGGCACCAACCGGGGTGAACCCGAGGCAAATGTGGTACACCTTCAGCAGCCTGCCGCTGCCGAAAACCGCCATCTCCCGCCGTTTTTTATACACCACAACACTATCCACAACCTGTTTCAACAAGGTATCGGCATACTTCTTTTTGGAGGTTTTGGGTTTTGCTTGGGCTAGGAAAAACTCATCGCACTCGGTGGTGAGCAGGTCGGTGTTTCTCACAGCGAGGGTTTTGCTCATCAGCACATCGTTGTAGCCCGTAATGGCCACCACCTTGTAGTTGCCCGCCGGCAGGTGCAGCAGCCTGAAGATGCCGTCTGTATCGGCCATGGCGCGTGCCATGAGGCGGTTGCCTTCATAGGCACGAATGGACGCATTTGGGATGTAGGAACGATTGTAGATGACCCGACCGTCTATGATGCCCCTCTACCCCTTTGCACGGTGTCGGATTGGGCAAGGCAAGAATGGGCGACTAGGCTAAGAACGGCAAAAATGATGGGGAAACTTCGCCTGATGGATAGTGGAGTGTTTGGCATGTACTGCTGAATTGCGACAAAAAATAGCATCATAATCTTGTTTGGGCAAAGTGAATGCTCCATGTGTCCGCAACCGCGAAAATTGTTTGCAGGGCGACGGCGTTGTTTTTTGGTTGCCTCCTTGCTTTCGCGTTTTATCATGCAATTTCTCGCAGTATCATGCGGGGAATAGTACCGGCGTATGGCTACCCATTTTCGGCTGGTAACAATTCCGTCCATTCATCCATTATTCCGTTAAAAATCAATTCAGTTTACATTATATTAGTAAATATATTTCAAAAGGTGCTGTAATTTAGTATCCCCGATTTCATGTTAAAGAAAAAATTTACGAATTTTGCATTAAAAGGTCGAGTTTAATTGAAAATTCACTAAGCCCTCATTTCTTCTACTCATTAATCAATATGGGGCTGTTTTGGTGTTGCCGGCATGGATGGGTCTGTACAAATATTGAAAAAGTGCCTTCGGATATTGGATAGCAAGTCTGTAGCGTTGCTGTTTGCCTTCTTCACGCTGCTCCTCCTTTACATCGCCGTCGTGAAAATCAAAATCTACAATTTCACTAAGCGTAAGGGCAGGAATGTGGTTTACCACATGTTCTGGCTCTACAACAAGAAACTGATTGGCAATTTCCCCTCTAAAAGCGAACAGCGCCTGTTCAAATCGCTCAACCTGATTACCACCATCTCCAACAGCCTCCTTTTCCTGCTGTTTATAGCCTATATCGTCTTGACGGCGCTGGGCAAATAACCGGCGGCCCCATGGCGACGACAACCATGCCTTTTTTTGAAATTGGCGTTTTCCCTACCTTTAACCAAATTGAACCGGTATGTCGCGCAAGTTGAAATTATGGACCGTGTTTTTGTCGGGTTTGTCGCTCGGCATCATTGCAGTGGCAACCGTGGCCTACACCAAGGCCGACCCAAGTTCTGGGGCAGGCCCCGCACCTGGCGGGAAAGACGAGGCCAGGCCGCAATACAAGTGGGTTGTGCCCCAAGTGCCCACCGGCATCCAGTTTGCCGGCGAGCAGGTGCCGCTCGACAGGTGGGAGGTGCGGGAGAGGCTGCAACGCGAGTTGGTGGTCAACATGTATCAACACGCGAGCATCATGTATATCTTGATGCTGTCGGGCCGCTACTTCCCCATTATCGAGGAGCGGTTGAAAGCCAATGATGTTCCCGACGACTTCAAATACCTGTGCGTGGCCGAGAGCTCATTGCAGCAAAATGCGCTATCGGGGGCGGGTGCCGCGAGTTTTTGGCAGTTCATGAAGGATACAGGCCCCAACTATGGCTTGGAAGTCAACGATGAGGTAGACCAGCGCTTTCAAGTGGAGAAGGCCACCGATGCGGCCTGCAAGTATTTTAAAGATGCCCAAGCCAAATTCGGCAGTTGGACCGCCGCAGCGGCATCTTACAACTGCGGCCAAAAAGGCTACTCCAACCAAGTGGAATTCCAACAGTCGGCCAACTATTACGACCTCATTTTTCCCGATGAAACCAACCGCTACGTATTTCGCATCCTCGCCCTGAAATCCATCATTTCTAATGCGCGCAATTTCGGCTTTTTTTTGGAGGCCGACGAGGCTTTCAAGCCCCTGAAGGCCCGCTACATAGATGTTGACAAAACCGTTGACAACCTGAACGATTTTGCGCGCGCCAACGGCACAACCTACAAAATGTTGAAAATTTACAACCCTTGGCTGCGCGCCCACAAACTCACGGTGAGGCCCGGAAAATCTTACAAAATAGCATTACCTTTATAATCTTGACAATATGTTTGTTAAAAACACTATTTTGCTCGTAAATCAAAATTAATCAGCGATGCGCAAGGTATTCGGCGTGTTTACGGGTTTACTCGCAGCGGCACTGGTTTATGTGCTCGATAATCCGATACCCCTCAAAACAGGCAGTCTGCCCGCCTTGGGTAGGCTGGCCGACCCCATTGCCGGGTGCTGGGCCAATGCCGAACCAGCCAACAAGGATTTTGGCTATGAGCTAAAGTTTCCCGGTCTGCACAAACCCGCAGCCGTTTGGCTCGATACCCGCTTGGTGCCCCACATTCATGCTGCCGACAACCACGATGCCTACTACCTGGAAGGATACCTGCACGCCACCTTCCGCCTTTGGCAGATGGACATGCAGACGCGGGCCGCAGCCGGCCGCATCAGCGAGGTGATAGGCGCGAAGGGCTTGGAATATGACCGCCGCCAACGCCGCAAAGGGATGGTATACGGAGCCGAAAACTGCGTAAAAGCCATTGAAGCATCGCCCGAAACCAAGGAAATGGCCGAGGCATATGCAGAGGGTATCAACAGCTACATCGCCTTATTGAAACCCAAGGATTATCCTTTGGAGTACAAACTCATGGGCTTCGTTCCCGAAAAATGGACCACCATCAAAACCGCCTTGATGTTGAAATTGATGGCCGACGACCTAACGGGTTATAGTGAGCAGATACCCATGACGTATCTGCGAGACCATTTGCCCGACAGCCTCTTGAACCTGTACTACCCGACGCGCAATGAGGGTGCATCGCCCGTTATTCCCGCAGGCATGGCCTTCGAGGCGGCCGGACACGTGCCGCCGCAAGCTCCTCCGCATCCTTTCGTGAAGTTCGATGGAAGTGTGGCGGGCACAGCAGCCGGTTCGCTGCGCGACGACCACGAGGGTATAGGCAGCAACAACTGGGCGATTGGTGGGGCACGCACACGCAGCGGATCAGCCATCCTCTGCAACGACCCCCATTTGGGGCTCAGCCTGCCATCGCTCTGGTATGAAGTGCAATTGCAGACGCCCGATATGAACGTGTATGGGGTATCGCTGCCCGGCGCGCCTGGCGTGGTCATTGGCTTCAACGACAGTGTGGCCTGGGGCTTTACCAACAACTACCGCGATGTCAAAGATTTCTACGCCATCAAGACCGTGCCCGGCAACAAGGGCATGTATATCTTTAATGGCAAGGCCGTCCCCTTCACCCAACGCGTGGAGCACATTCTGGTAGCCGGCGGTGATGCTGTGGACGACACCGTGAACTACACGGTGCATGGCCCCGTGATGTATGATGAACATTTCAAGGAGCCCAACGGCTTCCCGCTGCCGCTGGCCGTGTGCTGGATGGCCCATCGCCCCTCCAATGAGTTGAAGGCCTTCTACCTCCTCAATCGTGCCAAAAGTTACCAAGACTACACCGATGCCATTTCGTTCTACGATTGCCCGGCTCAAAACATCGCCTTTGCCGACCGCCATGGGTCGGTGGCCATTTGGGGCCAAGGGCAGTTTACCGACGCTTGGAAAGAGCAGGGACGGTACATTATGGATGGCTCCGACAGCAGCACCCTTTGGCAGGCCGACATCCCCAAAAAACTCAATCCGCATGTGCTCAACCCCGAGCGCGGCTATGTGAGCTCTGCCAACCAAACCGTGACCGACAGCACCTATCCCTACAACTACAGCGGCTACTTTACCGAATTCCGTGCTTGGCGCATCAACGAAGTGCTGGACAACCTGCATGATGCCACCATTTGGGACATGTTCGCCTTGCAAAACGATACGCGCTCCATATTGGCCCGCCATGTGTTGCCCATCATGCTCCAACGCCTGCCTGAAAATGTGGGCATGACCGACAAGGACGCCTATGTAGCCTTAAAAAGCTGGGACTACAACGTTACGGCCGACTCCAAGCCCGGCCTGTTTTTCCAGGTGTGGTGGCATTGCCTGTATCATGCCCTTTGGGATGCCCGCTTTAAGGCTGTGCCCGATGGACTTTTGCCGTCTACCGAGCGCACCATGCACTTGCTGGAGGCCGGAGTGGAACCTCAGAACATAGGTGCAGATGGCCCGGTAGCATTCAGCTTTAAGCAAGCGGCAGACAGCATTGCCAAGCTCGCCAAATTGGGCAAGACCACTTGGTATGAGGCCAAAAACACCTCCGTAAGGCACCTTGCCAAGTTGGACGGATTCGGGGTGGAGCACATTAAGACCGGCGGCTGGGGCAATACCGTGAACGCCATGAAGGGCGACCATGGACCGTCTTGGCGCATGGTGGTCGAAATGGGTGCCCACATCGATGCCAATGGGGTGTATCCCGGCGGGCAATCGGGCAACCCGGGTAGCAAGTATTATTCCGACTTCCTGAATTTCTGGACGGAAGGCAAGTATTACAAACTGTTGTTCCTCCCCAATACCGACAATGCCTCCGACCCTGCAATCAAGTATACCATAACCGCAAATCCCTGATGCCGTGAAATTTACAATAGCCGTTGTCTTGATCGCCTTCCTGTCGCCCTTGGCCGAATTCCTTCTGCCCTGGTGGACGATTGCAGTTGCAGCATTCTTGGTGGCGCTGGTGATAGAACAGCGTCCCGGTAAGGCATTCCTATCGGGTTTCTTGGGAGTGACCCTGTTTTGGTGTTCAGATATCCTTTTCAAGGATTTTTCGAATGCCCATTTGTTGTCGGCCAAATTGGCCAAATTGTTCCACCTACCCGGCTACCCGATTTTTATTGCCGTCTGCGTGCTGTTGGGAGCCTTGCCCGCCGGACTTGCATCGCTGTCGGGGGCACTGCTTCGGGCCAAGCCTCCAAGACGGAAGTATTGAGGAGCGGCCATAAACAGTGTTGGTGGCTATAATTTCTCCCCCAATCCTTACCTTTGCTGCCTTATGGGATTTATCCTGAAATGGGTGCTCATCATCGGCATCATCTACTACATCTTGAACCGTTACATCTTCCCGATATTCCGTATTACCGTATCGTCAGGTAGGCGCATGGAGCAAATGCAGCAGCAAATAAGCGAGATGGAGCAGAAAATGGCTCAACAGCAGCCCGCCAAAAGCCGTCGCAAGCGCGATGGCGACTATATAGATTACGAAGAAGTCAAAAAGAAGTAAGTCGAATAGGCTGGGTCAATCCTCGTCCGGCTCGCTCAATACGGCTTCCAGTTCCGACAAAATCATGGCGGTTGCACCCCAAATGATGGTCTCATCGGGCAGTATATAGGCATTTACCCCCTTTATGGTCAGGCCGTTGGCAGGCGACAAGACATCCCTTTTGTGTTTGCGGCCCGGTTGAAACAACACGCCAAGCGGTACCTCAAAGGTATGTGCCACCTCATTTCTGCTCAGTACAACGGGCGGAAGCCGTTCTGCAAACCCCACGGCGGGAAAAACATTGAAATTGCTGACGGGGATGTATAGGGGTGTGAGTGCCCCCAATATCTGTACTTTCTCTCGCGGGATACCCACCTCCTCCTCCGTTTCACGAAGTGCAGTGGCAATCATGTCTTTGTCGGCGTGGTCTCGGCTGCCTCCGGGAAAGCTCACTTGGCCGCTGTGTGCGGTGCCGTCTTCCGTGCGCTTCATCAGCAGTACATTCAATTGCCCGTCTACCGGGAACAGCAGGCACAGCACGCCGCCTTGGCGGGCGTTGTCGGGGATTACCGTAGGCAACGGAAACACGCGACCCACCATTTTCTCGTGGGCTGGCCTACCGGGAAGTGGTGCAGCGAGCCGTTTGCGGAGCTTTTCTATGATGGAATAGTCGAACAATTCGGAAAATTTCGGTGCGCATGCAATTTACGGAAAAGAGTCCGGTAAGCACCCGGAATGACGTAGACCCAATACTTAGGTATGCACCTGCGGCAGAAATCCATTCACCCTTGGCAGTGGTGCACCCCACAAGCCGGGTAGCAGGTAGAGCGCAAATGCGAAAAACGCGATGGCGAAAAACAACCGCGTAAGTGAGACATAGTCGGCCCCAAAAATATTTTTCACGGTTACGTAGTCGTTCGAGAAATGCAGGTAGCCCAACATATAGAAGCCCATCATGACACAGAGCATGATCCAGATGATGATGAAGATGTCGTGGTCCAAGATGTTCCAGCCCAAGGCCATATCGGTATTGGCCAAGAATTTGATGCCTATCAGCAATGAGAAGAAACCGAGCAATACTTTGACGTGGTTGAGCCAGTTGATGGACTTTGCAATGAGATTGAGGATGGAAGGAAAAATGACCGGCAGGCAGAAACCTACGGAAAACGCCGCCATGGCGAATGTGGGGCCCCAGATGCCACCCTTGCCCGCAAAAACCAATACCAGCCCCACTATGGGCCCCGTAGACGAAATGGTAGCGAGCGGCAATATCAAGGCCAGGTAGAAAATGCCCTTGAAACTCTCAACCCCTATCAGGGAGTCTATTTTGTGCATCAGCCTCACCGGCAGGTTGATTTCGAATGCCCCTAGGAAAGACAAACCCAAGCCCAGGAAGATGCGGCAAAAGAAGAGGTTGAATATCCAGTGGTGGGTCAATTTGTCGAGGCCCGTCGTGCCGATTATCAACGACACCAAGAGACCCAATGCCGTAAATATAGCGACAAGCGACCCCGTGTAAGACATGCTATTGAGGGTTTTGTGCCTGCCGGTCTTACTGACCACCGAGATATAGCTGAGGGTGATGGGCAAAACTGCGTAGACGTAAGGCGTAACTACCGCAGCAAGGCCACCGGCAAATGCCTCCAAGATGACTATATACAGCGGCTTCTCATGGGAAACCGCCGTGGGCACAACAGCGTGAACTGCGTTGGCAAGGCACGGTATGGTGGCCAACAACATGGCCAATAAACACCCCAAAATGCACAACAAGCTGTTTTTCATGGCTGGGGATTGGCGTGGGGAAGATGAAGGGGGTTACATGTCGGAATCGTCTTCGAGCTTGCGCTCCACAAAATACATGCTCAGGTCACCTTTGTTCTTGGCCTGTATCTTTCCGCGGAACGAGCAATCGAATTTGTCTTTCACTACATTGTAGGTGCTCTCGCTGATGTTGATTTTGCCGGGCATACTGTTTTGCTCCATGCGGGCCGCGGTATTCACGGTATCGCCCCAAATGTCGAAAGCAAACTTCTTGATGCCCACAATTCCCGCTACCACACTGCCGGTATGGGCACCTATGCGCACTTCGAACGTCAAATCTCCCAACTGCTTCTTGCGCTCCATTTGGAAGTCGCGGATTTCCAGCGCGGCCTTGATTATTTTTTCGGCATGGTTGGGGTCGTTCACCGGCAAGCCCGATGCCGCCAAGTAGGCATCGCCCACGGTCTTGATTTTCTCGATGTTGTACTTGGTCATGATGTTGTCATAACCCTTGAAACAGGCGTCGAGTTCGTTTACCAATTGTTGCGGCGTCATGCGCTCGGCCACCTTGGTAAAGCCTACAAAGTCGGAGAAGAACACGGTCACCTCGTCGAAGTACTTCGCATCTGCGGCACCTTTTTCCTTCAATTCTTCAGCCACTTCTGCAGGCAAGATGTTCAGCAGCAATTCGTCCGAGCGTTTTTTCTCCCTTGTGATGATTTTGTTCGACTTGTTTTGTTTCACATTGCTCCTCACCACCAAGAAGACGATGAACGCCAGTACGGCCATACCTATATACAGGAATATCGATATGTTTTTCTTCCGTTCCACTTCCAATTTGTCTACCTGAATCTGTTTCTCGTCGAGTTCCTTTTTGGCTTCCGTCTCAAACTTCGTGAGTGCCTTTCTACTGTCTATGGTAGTTAAGGAGTCTTTTGCGGCCGCATATTGAACGAAGTTTTCGTACGCATC
>CAIVHI010000172.1 GCA_903905685.1 uncultured Bacteroidota bacterium
AGTTGTCGAGAGCCAAATCTGCAACGTCCAATACGATATCGGTATTGTAGAGCCCGCGAACCCACACCGTATTCCCCGACGAATCGGTTTTCACAATCAATAACTGGGCGTATCCGGGAGCATTGTGCAGCGTATCCGTGCCCGATATGATGAGCGTATCCCAACTGTAGCCCGACATATAGGTATTTCCGTCGGGGTCGGTAACGGCATCGAGTTCGTCGCCATACACGCCAGGCACCGACGATTTGGCCCATTGCCAGCCGGTTTGGGCATTGGCGGTGTAAGCATGGCAGATTGCCGTAAGGCACAGCAGCAGAAGGATAGACGACTTCTTCATAAACATGGGTATTTGGCATAGTGAAGTTAGGGAATTTCCCGTTTCAAATTTTCCTTGAGTGTATTTATTTCGATTTGCAACGAAAAAAATGCAGCCTATACCTATGCGGCACATGCACCTATGCCTTACCCAAGCTGTGCACCTGTTAGGTAGTGCATTTACAAAGAAAGCCGGCTGTTGGGCAGCCGGCTTTCTTTATGGAAGTGTAGTTAAGACTATTGTTTGGTGAACTTACGGGTGGATACCACATCGCCTTGCGCGTTCATGAGGCGGAGGAAGTAGATACCTGAATTCACATTTTCAAGGTTGATGTTGGCACTGTTGCCGTTAACGCGATACATCGACATCATTTTGCCGATGATGTTGTAAACCGCTACGGTCTTCACATCGAGACTTTCATCAAACACCACGTTTACAGATGACGTTGCGGGGTTGGGATAAAGGTCGATGTCGCTAAATTGTTTCACCTGTGGAACGTAGGTCGGATAGTACGTAACAATATAGGTTTCGTACAGCGTGTCATTGCTGCTCATGAACTTAACCGTTATGTAGTGTGTGCCTGTAGAGGTTGCACCAACGAGGTTTATCAACATGTGGAAGTCTGACGAACTGCTGGTGTAGGTTGCAGATTGCACCGTACCGCTGGTGTCGACAGAAATGGGATAACAACCGCTATTGTCGCAAAATGCAGTACTGCCACCGCCCGTGTTGTACATCCAATCTGTAGGGAAGTCGCCGCGCATCACCGTCCACTTCAAATTGACGCCGAACATTCCTGTTACACTGATGTTGTCATGCTCGGTAGTCGAAACCAACGGGGCAAGGAAGGACACGGTATCATATGCAACACCGAAAGTCTGCGCTTTTGCAACGGTTGCAAAAGCACTGGCCCCGAATATTGCCGCAATAGTAAAGAGTTTCTTCATCGTAAGAACAATTTATGTCTGCAATTTAGGAATTCGGCGTTTGCACACCAAATATATTTTCGTTTTGGGCGTCGCGGAAAAAGTTTTTAACATGAAGTGCATAAGGAGTGGGGGCCGGAGGCAATAAATTGGATGGATGTGCCCGAAAACAAAGCGGGTGTCCGATATCGGACACCCGCCTGTATGTTTTCGCAAGAAATGCGAACGCAATGCTTACTTGCCTACTGTGAGGTGCTGGGTAGTAGAACCTGTTTCAGTAGTAACTGTAACATTGTATACACCTGCAGCGAAATTGGCAGTAGAGAAATTTACTTGTTGACCACCTGCAGTCATGTCTTCAGTGTTGCTCATTACAACACGACCCAAAATGTCGGTAACGTTGAAAGTCACCTTGCCTGCAGCGTTCAATTCGAAACGTGCGTGAGCCATATCGGTTGCAGGGTTAGGATAAACTTGCAAACCGTTGATGCCGGCAGCAACATTGCTTACGCCCAAAGACATGGGGTTCTTCATGTTGATGCTGTTCAGGATCTGGCGGTAGGTTGGGCTGGAAGAATTGTTGTCGATCAACACTACGATTGCAGTCATTTGGTTTACATTCCAAGCTTGTGTACCTGTTGGGGTCACGGCGGCGAAAGAATAGTTGTAAGCTGTACCTGCAGTCATGGTCGTAGGCAATGAAGAAGCCAAACCGTTGGGTGAAGAGCTCATGTCGGGAACCGTGTAGCGGTCAACGAAGTGGAAATACAGGTACATCGGAGCATCTCCGCTTACAACACCGCCAGATGTAGAATCTTGGAAGTTGTAACCTGCACCTGCGAGGGGTTGGTTGTTGACGTCAACTGCATAGTAGTTGTGTTGAGACCAACCAGTACCTGTACCGTGTACATAGTCTTCAGTCAAAATCAATTCTACGCGGTAGTCACCGGTCAAATCCAGAGCAGGAGTAACGGTACCGCTTACAGTGATGGTAGTGCCGAATGTGGGCGTAATGGTCATGTCGGCAAAGCCGAAATTGTCCTTCATGGCCATGTAATCAACGATTGCGTTGCTTGGGTCGTCTACAACGTTGCGGTCTACAACGATGGAGGGGAAACCTGAGATTTTGCCTTGCATATAAGTGTCATAATCTTTGGTTTGGGTATTCTCCTCAGCCATTGGGTCATATGTATTGTAATCATGTACCGAGCAGATGCTTACAGCATCGGGGTACGCATGGTACAAGGAGTCCATGAATACGATACCGCGAACGCAGTAGCCGCACCAAGAACCTGTAGGTTCTTCAAACATCAGCCTTTTGGTAGGCATGAAGGCAACACCATAAACGGCAGTAGCCATGGTGTCGTTGGTCAACACGGGGTCACCGGCTTCGGTCACCCACATAGAAACGTTGTGGACGCCTGTAGTAGGAACGGTGTAAGGAGTGGTGCAAGTGAAGTTGTTGGTAGCCATAGAAGCAACCGATGCAGTGATGGTGCAAGTTACCGGAGTACCGCCATCAACACTGTAAGACACTTGGTAAGAAGAAATCGCTGAAGGGCTCATGTTCTGCATGGTACCTGAGAAGGTAACATTCGAACCTGTAACGAAGTAGTCGTTGGCTGCGCCGCTAACCGGAGCAACAGCAATCAACGAGATATCGTTGGTTTGTGCATTGAACACGTTGATGTTGCCGATTGCAGCACCGATCAACGGTGTGTCGACATCACTATATTGGAAACGGATTTTGCAGTTGGAGCTCGTAGTGTAAGCGCTCAAATTCACATTGTTGGTAACCCAAGCAGACGAACTCTGAGGAACCAAGGTATCCAATGTAGTCCAAGTGGAGCCACCATCGGTAGAAATCTGAGCAGCACATTTTTCCAAGGTTGCAGATGTACCGTACCAAGCACCGAAGAACACGTAGTCATAAGTGAGGTATGGACTAGTTGCGCCAACGAGGCTGAACGTTGGCGAGGTCATGTTTGCAGGGTTGTTTCCGGGATTTGCGTATTCGTTTACAACGGCATACTCAGTGTGGGGAGCAGCGTTCGAAACAGTTCCGAAATACAGGTCTGTAGCCGCTGTGGTGGTAACCCAACCTTGAGGCGTGTGGCTTGAAGTCGCCGTAAAAGTGTTTGACCAGCCGGTCGGCATACCTGGCGTCGAGGTACCCACAAAATTGGTACCCATGATTGTCTGTGCATTCGTCGTTGCCGACAAAGCCAAACAAGCGAATGAAATTCCGAGTAGAATCTTTTTCATTGGTTTTGTTTTAAAAAAGTGGTGTTGAAAGAAAGAATTTTCGGGGTGAAGTTAAATAATTTTTAAAACCCTCCAAACTTTTTCTCAAACATAGTTAATGGGACGCTAACTATTTGGAATTCGGGAGCAACCTTTACCCCGAAAACGCCACTTTCAAGATTAGACGCAGCACCCATCGTCACTTCCCGTCTCCTGTCTGTCGGTCGTACACGGCCTTTCGGTCGTGCACCACGGGGAGGCCAAGCGACTCGTAGATATAGTCTTGCGAAATGGTACGGATATTTTGCTTGATGATTTTGTTGTTGGTGGCCGATGGGTAAACCCTGTTGGACAAGAAGACGAATAGCACCCCGGTTTCGGGGTCCGCCCACGCACAGGTGCCGGTAAAGCCCGTGTGGCCAAAAGTGGCGGCCGTGCAACGGCTACCTGTTGGGCCGCCGTCGTCGGCATCGGTGCCCGGTTTGTCGAAGCCCAACCCGCGATGGTTGTGCAGGCTGCGGTAGCCCGTAAACAGCTCTACAGTTGCTGGTTTGAAGAACCGTTTGCCGTTGTAGGAGCCCTTTTTCATCAACATTTGGAATACCACGGCCACATCCTCGGCCGATGCGAATATACCTGCGTGCCCTGCCACGCCGCCCATCATGGCGGCACCGGGGTCGTGCACATAACCGTGCACCAGTTCCTGTCGGAAGTATTGGTCCAACTCGGTGGGCGCTATTTGATTGGTATCGAATTTATCGAGTGGGTTGTACAACATCCGCGTCAGGCCCAAGGGTCTATAGAATTGGTCTTGCACATACTTGTCGAGCGGCTGGCCCGTGAGGTGCTCCACCACTTTCCAGAGGAAGTAGTAATCCAAGTCGCTGTAAACGCTTTTGCCGGAGTGGTCTACATCGCTGGCATAAATTCGGCTCCATAAGGTGTCTTTATAATTTTCGCGCATGTAGAGGTCTTTGGCCACGGGCACGGTGAAGTCGCCCTTTTCGCGGTTCCTGTAGAATTTGCGCAGCGGCTTGCCGTCATCGTCTACCGTGAGTTTGTAGAATGGAATGAACGCCTTCAAGCCGGCTTGGTGCAGCAGGATGTCGCGAATTTTGAGGTCGGCCTTATTGGTACCCGCGGCTTCGGGCAGGTAGTCAGACAGTTTTTTGTCGAGGTCCAACCTGCCGTCTTCATATAGGCGCATTACCGATAACGTGGTGGCCAATATCTTGGTGCAGGATGCCATGTCGTAGAGGGTGTTGGTATCCACCGCCCGCGCCTTGTCGTAGGTCTGGTATCCGAAAGCCTTGTCGTAAAATATCTTGCCGTTCTTGGCCGCCAGCAACCGGCACCCCGGGAAAACACCATCGGCAATGCTGCGCTGTATGAACATATCGAGCTTGTCCAATGCGCCCGGGTCTTTCACGCCGGCTTCAGCCGGCAGCATGACGTGGGTAAGCACGGGCGATTGCTCGGTTGGCACGGGTGGCTTGGCCGGGCTGGGATTGGCGCAGATGGTAGGCACCGGCGTGACGGGCAGCATGCCTGAAGGCTTGCGCTTTTTGAGCAGGATTTCGGCGGCAACGCGCTCTGTTATGCTGTCGTCTTCATAGCCTATCATGATGCTTGGGGCGGTATAGCAATACTGCATGGCATAGGCATTGCCCAGCAGCACCACCATAACATTCTTGCGTTTTACGGCCTGTTGCAGGAAATAGATGGCGTCGTCTCCCAGACCATAAAAATTGCCGGGATTGAAGCTCAACCCATGGATGCCTACAATAACGGCATCGTCGTCCAGCGTGTTTTTCAAGACTTCATCTACCCTATCGGCACCGCTGCCCTTGGGTAGCCATTGCGTTTTCATATTGTCGAACACGTTCTTCAACGACTCGGGCAGCGCGCTTGGGCCGGCGGTGTTGAGCCCTATGTAGCTCACTCGGGTATAGTCGTTCACCTTTTTGATGATTTCGTTGTCGTCGCGCACCAAGGTAATCGCTTCGCGGGCGGTGGCGAGGCGAATGGAATCTACCACGCGGTTCAAGTCGGCCGTGATGTGGGTGGTATCGATATCCTGATATTTCGTTAGCCCCACATCATACTTCGCACTCAATATCTTTTTTACTGAATTAGCCAACCTGTCCATAGTGATGCTGCCCGAATCTATGGCAGTTTTGATTTTTTGGAGTGCCAGCGGTACATCCTGCGAGAACAGCAGCACGTCGTTGCCTGCTTTGAATGCACGGATGTCGGCCTCCCCTGCCGGGAAATACTTGGTCACGCCCTGCATGCCGAGGGCATCGGTAAAAATGAGGCCCTTGAAGCCCAAGTCGTTGATGAGCAGGTTGGTGACCGCGTTTTTGGACAGTGTGGTCGGCACATGGGCTTCGGTATCGAGCGCAGGCATATCCAAATGGGCCACCATGACGCTCTTGACGCCCGATGCGAAGATTTTGCGGAAGGGGTAGAGCTCCAGCGTGTCTAGGCACTCCCTCGACTTAGTGATGACGGGGAGGTCTTTGTGGGAATCCACATTGGTATCGCCATGGCCTGGAAAGTGCTTGGCACAGGCTATCACGCCGTTTTGTTGCAGCCCCTGCATGTAGGCAATGCCCAGGCGGGCCACCCGGGTCTTGTCTTCGCCAAACGAGCGCGAATTGATTACGGGATTGGCGGGGTTGTTGTTCACGTCCACATCGGGACCGAAATCTACATGCACGCCCAAGCGTTTGCACTGTGCGGCAATGGCGCCACCCATGGCATATACCAGCACAGGGTCGTTGGCAGCACCCAGCATCATCTCACGCGGAAACGCGCGTACGCTGTCCAGCCGCATCCCCACGCCCCACTCGGCATCCATGGCAATGAGTAGCGGCACCTTGGCCATATGGCCGTATTTGTTGGTGAGCATGGCTTGGCGCACGGGGCCGCCCTGCATAAAGATGAGGCCGCCTATCTTGTTGCCCGCCAACAAGGTCGTTATTTGTTCCTCATTGTAATTCTTGCCGCCGCTGTAGGCCGCCACCATAAACAGTTGCCCAATCTTCTCCTCCAGGGTCAGTGCGTCATAAACGCTATCCACCCACGCACGCCGCAGTGCGGCAGTGGGTACCTGCTTGGGAGCGGCGGGTTGTTTTTTATGGCTCTGGGCCGATGCCGCCGTGGCCGACAGCATCACCGACATGAAGAGGCACTGCAAAAATGGGCGCATACGGCAAAGTTAATAGGGAATGGAATGCGCGAGCGCTTTGCCGGGGAATGGTGCCGGCCCATGAAAACGTGGCACCTGCCAACGATGATGGCGGTGTAGGGGCGAACGGCATTCACCCTACACCGCCATCAAACCGAACCCTTAGGTAGAGAGTCTTGCTCTTACCCTTTGTCAAAATCCGTACTCCGCTCCCGTTATCCAACGAGCACCCCGCCTAGGTGGTGCGCTTTTGCTCCTTTGCCCAAGCGTCCTTCAGCGTAACCGTACGGTTGAAGACGGCATGGCCGGGGGTGCTGTCGCGGTCGGTGCAGAAATAGCCCTTGCGGATGAACTGGAAGCTCGAGCCTTCGGGGGCGTCGGCAATAGACGGTTCGATGTAGATGTTCTTTACCTCCACCATCGATTCGGGATTGATGTAGTCCTTGAAATTCCCTGCTTCGTTGGATGGGTCTTCCACTCGGAACAGGCGGTCGTAGAGGCGCACATCGGCGGTTTTGGCGTGCGGCACACTCACCCAATGGATGGTGCCCTTAACGCTGATGCCGCTGGTGTCGGCACCGCTGCGGCTTTCGGGCAGGTAGGAGCATTGTATTTCAGTCACGCGGCCTTCCGCATCGGCAGTAAAGCCCTCGCATTTCACGATGAACGCACTCTTCAACCGTACCATATTGCCTGGCGACAAACGGAAGAACTTTTTCGACGGCACTTCCAGGAAGTCGTCGCGCTCTATCCAAAGTTCTCGGGAGAACGGCAGTTCTCGGGTGCCGGCATCGGTCTCCGGGTTGTTTTCGCACGTCATCATTTCCTCCTTGCCTTCGGGATAGTTGGTGATGACCAGCTTCAAGGGGTCGAGGACGGCCATGACGCGATTGGCGGTCTTATTGAGGCAGTCGCGCACACAAAATTCCAGCAGCGAGAGGTCTGTGATGTTTTCGCGCTTGGCAATGCCTATCGTGTCGGAGAATTGGCGCAATGCTGCGGGTGGATAGCCGCGGCGGCGCATGCCGCTGATGGTGGGCATGCGTGGGTCGTCCCAACCGGACACATGGCCCTCATTCACCAATTGCAGCAGCTTGCGCTTGCTCATGACGGTGTAGGTGAGGTTGCGGCGGGCAAACTCGTACTGGTGCGATGGGAAAATGCCCAATTGCGCTATGAACCAATTGTATAGGGGCCTATGGTGGATGAACTCCAGTGTGCAAATGGAGTGGGTGATTTCCTCGATACTGTCGCATTGCCCATGCGCGAAGTCGTACATGGGATAGATGCACCATTGGTTGCCGGTGCGGTGGTGGTGCGCGTGCTTGATGCGGTACATCAGCGGGTCGCGCAGCAGCAGGTTGGGGTGCGCCATGTCTCTCTTGGCGCGCAGCACCTTCTCGCCGTCGGCATACTTGCCGGCCCGCATGTCGGCAAACAGTTGCAGGTTTTCCTCAATGCTGCGGGTGCGGTAGGGACTGTCTTTGCCGGGCTCTTGGGTGTTGCCCTTGGTGGCTGCTATTTCCTCGGCAGTGCTGTCGTCTACATAGGCCAACCCCTTCGATATGAGTTGAACGGCAAAGCCGTAGAGTTGTTCGAAATAGTCGGACGCGAAAAATTCGTTGTCCCATTGGAAGCCCAACCAGGCGATGTCTTTCTTGATGCTCTCCACATACTCGGTTTCTTCGGTGGTTGGGTTGGTATCGTCGAAGCGGAGGTTCGTCTTCCCCCCATATTTTTTGGCCAACCCAAAGTTGAGGCAGATGGACGACGCATGGCCGATGTGCAAATAGCCATTGGGCTCTGGGGGGAAGCGCGTATGCACCCGCCCGCCATGCAGCCCCGCCGCAATGTCTTTCTCAATGATCTCCTCCAAAAAATTCAACGACTTTTCTTCACTCATGGCCTACAGTTTGATGCGATTTCGCGACAAATTTAATGGAAATAGGCGGCATTGGGGAGCAGAACGAAATTGTGCAGGGAAGGTTCAAGACTACCCCAGGAACGCAGCGGCAAGCACTTGGGAATGTATGCCACTCCGTTTCAAATTTCCCTAATGCCCAAACCGGTGCATTTTTCTTTAAGCATTACCTTTGCCCACATCCACACCCGAGTGGGGATAACGACCGTTTCCAGACAAACCTCTGCATCATGTTGATTAAAGACCTGTATACCGTAATATCGTTGGATGATGGAGGCGGTGGAAAATATTCGGCCGTCATCCGGATAAATGCTGCACACGATGTGTTCAAAGGGCATTTTCCAGGCAATCCTGTGATGCCTGGCGTATGTATGGTGCAGGTTGTGAAAGAACTTGCAGGACAGATTACGGGCAGGAATTTGATGCTCCACAAACTGACGAATGCGAAATTCATGGCACTTATTAACCCCGAGTTGAATGCGGACGTGAAGCTGGAACTGGATATAAAGGATGGTGCCGAAGGAGCTATATCGGTAAAAAACATTTCCTATATCGATACCGTTGTGGCCTTGAAACTATCTGCCGAGTTTCGAAACATCCAATAATCATCTGCCACCAATAACCCCGTCGCCAGCCATTTGCAAGTGCCAGACTTATTCGAACACGCTTCAACATGCGTTGTAGTGCCAACCTACAACAACGAGCGGACATTGGCGCGAGTGTTGGACGGCATCCTGACCTACACCTGCCACCTTATTGTGGTGAACGACGGATCCACCGACGGCACGGCAGCGATTTTGGCGGGATACCCATCTATAAAAGTAACGACACACCCCAGGAACTGCGGCAAGGGCGTAGCGTTGCGGAGCGGGTTTCGGGAAGCCCGCACATTGGGATACAAAAACGTCGTCACCATAGATTCTGACGGGCAGCACTTCCCTACAGACCTGCCCGCAATTGCAGCTGCGGCTCAAGCCCACCCCGGCACTCTCATTATCGGACAGCGGAACATGACACAGGAAGGGGTGCCGGGCAAGAGCAGCTTCGGCAACAATTTTTCGAACTTCTGGTTTAGGGTGGAAACCGGCATCAAGTTGGGGGATACCCAGAGCGGATTTAGGCTCTACCCTATTTCCTGTATGAGCAAGTACTATTTCACCACGAAGTTCGAGTTGGAGATTGAGGTGATTGTGAGGGCAGCGTGGCGCGGCATTCCGGTAATGAACATCCCCATTGCGGTGAGTTATGACAAGGCCGAGCGGGTGTCGCATTTCCGCCCGGTGAAGGATTTCACGCGCATCAGCATCCTGAATACGGTATTGGTGGCAATGACCCCGCTTGGGCTGTTGCGGATGTGGATGACGAGGGCTGCAAAACCGTCTACCGGCAGTTGAAAGCCAACCATTAGCATAATTCGCGGTCGCCAAGACTACATATGCCTTTCTGCTTTTTTGAGTATTTTTGACAAGTTTTGCAATTCCAAACTATCCCCAAATGCCCACCAAGCGAATATTGAAATCCTACAACACGGCTACATTAGTGCTGTTTTGCTGCCTTTGGAACTGCTACATGGGCTTCGGGCAGCGCGCCGACAATATTAGAGCCGCGAATATGTTGAAGCCCAAGCACCCCATGGCAATTGCTGAATCCAACAAATCGGCCGACCAAGTGAAGCCCAAACAGCCTATGAGGCCGAAGCCCCAACCGCCTAGCCAGCAGACCCAATTGAACACCACTATAAACAATTCAGACAGGTCGACCTATAAGGGCGAGATTAAGAACAACAACTATGAAGGACGCGGCAAAATAACATTCGACAATGGCGACTCTTATGAAGGCCAATGGGATGGCAGCGTATATGCCGGGCAAGGCACCTTCATTTGGAAGACCAATAATGCGAGATATGAGGGTAACTGGGTAAACGGGTTACGGGAAGGCCGGGGTACTTTTTACTTTTCTGATGGTGCGGTTTATGTGGGGCAATGGAAGAACGACAAGCCGGACGGAGAAGGAAAACAACATTCGAAAGACTTAAGGGAGCACTACGAAGGGACGTGGAAAAACGGCAAACGCAATGGCCACGGCACCGGTACATTCGGAGATGGAGCGGTTTACACCGGCGACTTTGCCGACAATGCGCTTACAGGTAAAGGCAAAATGACTTTTCCAAACGGAGACATCTACTATGGCGACTGGGTTAATGGGGAATCTCAAGGCACCGGGACTATGACCAATGCCGACAACGGACAAGTTTACAATGGCGACTGGAAGAAATCGAAACGGGAAGGAAACGGCACACTTACGTACCAAAACGGAGATAATTACGTTGGGCAATGGGCCAATGACGACAGGAATGGCAACGGCACTTTCGAATGGCTCAGCAACAAAAACTTCTCCAAGTATGAAGGCGAGTGGACCTCAGGCCGTCGAAACGGCCATGGAAAATGTTGGCTGACCAATGGCGATATATATGACGGCAATTGGGTAGACGATAGACCTGAGGGAGTCGGTGATTTGTATTTCAAAGACGGCCAATATCATGGACGATGGCATATGGGCGAAAAGGAAGGCACAGGCACATGCAAGTATGCCGACGGCAGTTACTACACGGGAAGCTGGAGCCACGGCCAACGTAACGGACAGGGAAGACTGACGTGGGATGGAGGTCAATATTATGATGGAAATTGGAAGGACGGCAAACAAGACGGACGAGGCACCGAGATTTCTTTTGATGGCCAATATGTCGGCATGTGGAAAGACGGCAAAAAGAACGGCGTGGGCACCTATACCAACCTAAGCGGCAACAAATGTGTTTATGAAGGCGAGTGGAAAGACGATTTGAAGCATGGACACGGCAAGCTCACTTGCCCAGACGGCAAAACTTTTGAAGGGGAGTGGATGAACGACGAACCGATGAAATAAGGGTAACGTCGCCAAACCAATTGCTTCCCTCCAAATCGACAAATTGTTTGCGACAGGCTATATGCGCCTGAACGGCGGCCCGGTGGCGGGGGTATACCTACTTTTGATGCTTTATTTTCAATCCATAGGGCTCAATGCCGGTGCCAACGGGCGTTCCGCCACTCGGTATCGGGCAGGTAACTTTGGAGGCGGCTATGCGGCTTTGGCCCAACGAGGGCTGCATTGCCAAACCGGTTGGGGGGTGCCGCCGCTTGGCGCGACCCCTTGAAAACACGATACGGCAGGTTCGGCACATCGGCTACGCGGGCCAATACCACACTCCCCCGGCGGACGGAAAACACGGGCCACGCCGCTGCTATATTTGAATATCCAAGTGCGGAAAACAGGAAGCCAGCTTGATCCCTTTTTCATCCAACGCCTTGTAAATGCCTTCGAGCAATTCGCTTTGCATGTTTTGGGTGCGATGAACGTCGTCTATCCAAACGGTGATGCTCAGCACCATGGTCTCCTCCGTCATGCCTACCAGCAGTATCTCGGGGGCGGCGGCCATAATCACGTGTTCTGCCTGCTTCAATACGGCAAGGGCCACCTCGCGCACGTACTCCAACTTGGGCCCGGCGGCGAGTAGGAGTGGAAACTCAATACGCACGTGGTCGTTGCGCAGTGTCCAGTTGATGACGCGGCCGGAGAGGAGGTCGGCATTGGGCATGATGATTTCGGCACCTTCCTCCATGAGTATCCTGCTGGACCGAATGCCGATATCGACCACCCGACCCTTTTTATCGCCCGTTTCTATGTAATCGCCAATGCGGAAGGGCTGCTCGAATATCAGGATGACACCCGAGACGAGGTTGTTGACGATGGTTTGCAGACCCAGGCCGATACCCACACCCAAAGCGCCGAGCACGATGGTTATCTTATCCATAGGCAAGCCCGAAGCTGCGACTGCCAGCATAAAGCCACCCACAAGCAGCAGCAGGCGTGTGATGGCGAGCCGCGATGCATTTTTCTTCAACTCGGGGTCCCAGGTGCTTTCTTCGCGGCCATAAAGCGAGCCCACCCCCATTTGGAACAGGTAAGACACATAGAGAATGCCAAAGAACAGCAGCACATTGCCGATTTTAAACTCCGTTGTACCGATTTTGCGCTGCCTCGTCAAGACATCCAATATCCAATCGAACGCGGGATTATAGAGGTTCAAACTTACCAGACATACGATTACGCAAATAACGGCCGACACAGCGACCAACAGCGTTGTTATCTGCTTTTCAATCCGCCTGAAGTTCAATTTGCCCATGAGGCCGCCCTTCATCTTGTTCACCAAGGTTTGCAAATGCACGGCTTCCACCATGACCCGGATGAAGACGGTGAGGCCGATGATTTGGGTGAGGCCGTAAATACCGGTCACACTCAATATCTTGGCCACGCTGAGGCGGCCATACATATTCGCAACAACGGCTATTAAGTTGAATGCGATAAATACGATGGACACAAGGCGCACCATACGGTCGAAGGCCATTTTTTCTTGGCGCAGTTGCCGCAACCAAACGAGGCCGAACACCACCGACACCACGTTGAGTGCCAACAGCGTCCACCTAAATCCGGGCGTGGGCACCAACACCAGACCCATACCCGAAAACAACACGAAAAACATCGCCGTTGCCAGCCAAAGGCGGTAGAGTGGCTTGGTCCATATTTTCCGCAATAATACACTGAGCACCAGCACCAAGCCCAATTCCATAATCTGCACATAGGCCGTGGGCGGGTGGAGGTCGAAAAAGGGGGCGATGCAGAACATGAGCGCCAATGTGGGCGCAACCGGGAACCGTACTGCAAATACGAACGACCGGGGGAGCTCTGACCCTGCACGGGCGAGGGTGCGGAAATTCAAGTGTACCCAAACAAAGAACAGCGTGGCGCAAGCCAGCATAAACAGCAAATCGAGGCGGCTCTTTTTGAAGTAGTACCCCAGTATCTTACCCTGACCCACGTATGACTTCTTAACAATGATGCCCGCTTCGCGCCGCACAACCAGGGAGTCGTTGCCGGCATCCCAAATGAAGGCGTACTCCTTACCCGTGGCTTTGAGGCTGATTTTCCGCAACATGTCGTGTATGCGGTTTTGAAGGTCGATGGTCTCGAAATAGAGATTGGAGACCTTCACTTGGCGCACTTTCAAATCGTATTGGCTGCTCGATATGGACAGCTTTGCAATCTTCATTTTTTCCTTGACGTCGTTGATTTCAGTGGCATATTCGGTAGTGAACACCGTGTCTTCCATAATCTCCTTGAGCAGGGTGTCATTTCGGTAAGCGGTAAGTTCGGAGCTCATGGCGAGCAATTGGTGGTCGTAGCCGAAGAGGGTGGAACGCCAGTCGGACAGCCGATCGTGCAGGCTTTCCAGCAGCACCTGAAACATCTGTAGGTTCTTCACATCGAGCACATTGTTGTAGATGCTTACATTCTGCTCTATGAGTTCGAGGTTGGAGTCTACCTCGGCGATGTTGTCGTCAATATCGTGGGTGTCGTAGCCGATGGTGTTGGTATTGATGACGTCGTTGAGGCCATTGTGGATGTGTTCCACTTTGTTGAGGAGGCTGTCTATGCCGAGTTCTTCGAGCGTGCTGTCGCTCATCACGATTTCGTGCTTGGGGTCCACCTTTTTCCGGAAGCTCAGGGTATCCTTGAAATGCCGGGCCTGAGTGGCATGGCCCCCAACCATAACGGCCAAGCACAATACCAGCCTCAAAGCCACCCTTAAAAACGTGTTCCTATTCATAACCGAGGCATTACCCCAAAACAATGCGGGGGCACCCGTAATGGATGCCCCCGCAATTTATTCAATACCACCGAATTAGTTCTCCCAAAATATTTTGGGGACGTACATGGTGGAATTTGCAGGCGTATTGATTTTGTTGTAGGAGTACTCTGTTTGGGGATAAAGCATACGAACCGGAATGCCTACACCTGAAGTAGCGGAAGTAGAAGTCAAAGTAGGGTAACCGGTTCGACGCCACATAGTCCAAGCTTCAGGATTCAGGTACAAGGATACGTTTTCTTCGTTGCAGATGTCTGCAATAGGGTTAGAAGAAAATGTGCTGTGGCTTGCCAAGTAGGCAGTAGCCAAACTTGTGCTTACGCCCAATTTGGTCAAACTTGCAGTGATACCGTTGGTATAGGCAGTCAGTGCGCCGGTAGTGTTGCCGGTACGTATCATGGCTTCAGCCTGTATGAATTGCAGTTCTTCATAAGTGATCAGCTCAACGCCTGCGCCGGGACCACCGTAGTAGGCACCCAAGTAGTCGCCGAGATCGGCTGCGGTGGTGTCAATCAAGATGTTGTAACGTGGGTCGTTATCGGCCAACATGGTTGAACCAAGTGTAGACAAAGCGAAGCTGATGTCGCCACGTTGGTTGTTGAACTGGTACCAAGGGTTGTTGGCGTTTGCATTGCTCGCCACGAAGCCATTGTAGTAGGCGTTGTCGGCATTGCTTTGGAAAGATTGCGATATTTCATTGAGTGCCAATGCTGCATATCCACTTCCTTTTTGGTGGATGTAGATACGTGCCTTGATGGCGTGGGCAAAGTTGACCCACGCGGCAGCATTGCCTCCATAAATCGCATCTTCCCCACCGGGCGTCAAGAAGCCGGGGTTGGCGTTATTGAGGAACGAGATTGCGGAATCGCACATGCTGAGAATGACGCGATACAATGAGGAGTCGGCATCATATGCAGGCTGCAGATTGGTAGCACCGCCAAATGCCTTGGAGTAAGGTACACTGCCCCAGTTGTCTACAGTGAGTTGCAGCGAATACGCCATTATTACACGGCCTATTCCGCTATATACATTGTATTGCTTGGCGTCAGACAATTGAATCAATTGTAAATCATTCTCCATCACCGATGTGTAGAGGTTGCCCCACATTTGGTCGACATCCTGTCCGGTGAATATATACTGGTAGTAGGCAGCCGACTGACGGGAGTAGCCGTAAGTCTGCTGCATGATGAGGGAAGCAAAGCGGGACATGTCGCCACCTTGGGTATATGCCAGAGAACCCTCAATCGGCGCCAGCAATGTTGCAGGTGTCACCGTTTTTGGAGCATTCGGATTGGTATTGGCAGAAGTATAAAAGTCCTTCTTACACGATGCACCGAAGAGCAAACCCGCCCCCATGAATGCCAATGCTGATTTCTTTATATTTTTCATAAAAAGCTTTTTTTGTTGGTTTTTAAAATTACAGACCGAGGTTTATACGTACGCCATATGACTTCGAGCTGGGATTGTTGAAG
>CAIVHI010000173.1 GCA_903905685.1 uncultured Bacteroidota bacterium
CACGTACGGGAGTCGAACCCGTCATTCCTCCGTGAAAGGGAGGCGTCTTAGCCGATTGACCAACGCGCCATCCTCGTCATCAACCATACCAAGGTATGACTGATTTTGGGAGTGCAAAGATAAGGATGTTTTCAATCCGGCAAAATTTTTCTGAAATTTCTTTATTTGCCTCCTACCTATTGCTTCCTTACATATATCTCCGCCCACACTTCTTGGTCTTCAATTCGCTTCAGCAGCACGAAGCCGGGGTCTTGGTGCACGGCCTTTATGCGGTCATCGGGCTCTATGTTGTCGAATACCGCATAGCGGGTCGTGGGCTTGATGTCGTAGTCTATGTGGCTGAATGCCCTTGTGCCTTTTAGGAAGCCGGTTGCGGGGTCTGTCAGGTGCTGTTTCTCCAAAAACGATGCCGTGGCTATCGTGCTGTCGTAGGCATTGGCTGCCTCCAGATAGTCTACCACCTGCTGCTGCACGTGTATCCCGCGGAACGCACCCAAATCGGCATCGCCATAACCCTCATTGAGTCGGAAAGATAGCAAGCCTATGCCGGCCACCACCAGCGCAATGGGGTAAAAGAGTGCTTTGTAGGTAAGCCTGATAGCGAGGTCGAAACACACGGCGGCCACAAAGAACATGGGAACTAATGCCGCCAGCAGGTAGCGGTAGGTAAAGAAGTTCATGGTGGAGAAACAGAGGAATGCCACAACGAAGCACACGCACAGCACCACCATGCGCCGCTGGGCGGGCTGCGGGAAATACCGCCGCGATGCAAACAGCCCAAGGAAAGCCGCAACTGCCGCCATGAACAGGATGAAGAACGGGATGCTGGGCAATATCCGCCCCGCACGCAGGTCGTCCACATAATAAAAGATGATGGCGGCCGGCAACAGCATGATGAGCAGCCGGTATTGCTTGCTCTTGACGGCTGCAAACACTGTGACTGCCAGCAGCACGAGGTAGGTGTAGAACTTCAGGTTTTCGTAGAACACCAGCCTCACGCAACTCATGCGGAACTTGTACCAAAACGCCGGCCAACTGTGCTCCACGAGGTTGGAGTAGAAGGGGAATACCCACCAGCCGCGTATACTGTGCTGTATCAGCAGGAACACGCCAATCAGGGCAACAGGCACACCCACAGCCGCCAAGCGGCGCAAGCGCTCGGCCCAAGAGACACCGGGAAGGAAGCAGGACACTACGGCGTGCACCCCCAGCACCGCGCCGGCAATGAGCCCACTCTCCTTGGTGTAGAACAAGGCCGTAAGGCAGACACCTGCGGCCCAATATCTGCCCACGGAATATTGGTAGATGCTCAGAAATGCCAACAAGGCTATCAGCATCTCGAAAAGCACGAACGATGCCTGTACAAAAAACACGACCTGTATGCAGGTGAGCAGCAGTGCCAATATGGCTACATTCCGATTGAAGAGTTTTAATCCGGCCACATACACGGCGACCAACACACCGAGCGATATGGCTAATGCGAAACTGTGCATGGAGGTGTGTGAGCCACCAAAAACGTGCATCCACATTGCACCCAGCGCATGAAAGAACAACGGGTGACCTCGTGAAAGCTCGGGGTCTACGGCCGTGGGCATCAGGCTCACGCCGTGGGCGTACATCTGTCGGATGGCGGGAGCGTAGGGCCAGCTCTCGTCCCAATAGTAGGCATAGGTCAAGTGGGGCAGCTTCAGCACGCTGAATGCTACCAGCGCAAGCAGCAGTATGCCATAATCGGCCGCTATTTGTTTGATGCGCTCCAAAGTCAAACGGTTTTTTCGGCCACAGGTGTCCGGGCTCCAAACAGCAGGCTTCCCACCCTTATCATGTTGCTGCCTTCGGCCACCGCCCATTCATAATCGGCACTCATGCCCATGGAGCAGGTGGCAAAATCGGGCTGCCCAAAAAACTCGGTGTCCTTCAAGTAGGTGAAGAAGTTGTGCAGTCCGCCAAATTCCTGTTTAACCACAGCTTCGTCGGGGGTGTTGGTGGCCATGCCCATAAGGCCGCATATGCGCACATGCGCCATGTCGGTTATCTGCGCCTTGTAGTAGGCCAAGCACTCCAGCACCTCTTTTTCGTCCATGCCGAACTTGGTTTCTTCCTTGGCTATGTGCAGTTGCAGCAGCACATTGATGACTCGGCCGCATTTGGCACCTTGCTTGGCAATTTCGGCCAGCAGCTTGAAGCTGTCCACGGCATGTATCAGGTGCACGAAGGGGGCAATCATCTTCACCTTATTGCTCTGCAAATGCCCTATGAAGTGCCAGTAAATGTCCGTTGGCAATGCCTCATGTTTCTCCACCAACTCCTGCACGTAGTTCTCGCCAAAATGGCGTTGCCCCAAGTCATACAATGCCGAAACCTCGGTAGCGGGTTTCGTTTTCGACACTGCAACGAGCGTGACCCCATGTTGGGTGCAGTAGTCGTGTATCCTTTGCCATGCAAGTGCGTCGGCCATAGTGGGGACGGTGATTTTTTTATTGATGCGGGAGTATCAATATTGTTCGCGGTCGTTGGGGAAGTCTTTGTCTTTCACGTCCTTGATGTAGTTGCGGGTGGCGCCCAGTATCTCTCCATAAAGGTCGAGGTAGCGGCGCAGGAAGCGGGGCGAGAAATCCTTGGTGATGCCCAACATGTCGTGCATTACCAGCACCTGCCCATCCACGTGGCGGCCCGCACCAATGCCTATTACGGGTATCTTCATGTTCTCGGCTACGGTTTTGCCCAGCGTTGCCGGTATTTTTTCGAGCACCAGCGAGAAGCAGCCTGCGGCTTGGAGCAGGTCGGCACTGTGCAGCAGTATCTCCGCTTCCTCTTCTTCCTTGGCCCTGACGGCATAGGTACCAAATTTGTAGATGGATTGCGGCGTGAGGCCCAAGTGGCCCATAACGGGCACACCGGCACCTACTATGCGCTTCACCGATTCCACCACTTCTTCGCCGCCCTCGAGCTTCACCCCGTGTGCGCCCGATTCCTTCATGATGCGGATTGCCGAGTTGAGGGCTTCCTTGCTGTTGCCTTGGTAGGAGCCAAACGGGAGGTCGGCTATCACCAGGCAGCGTTGGCAGGCCCTAATCACGCTTTGGGCGTGGTATATCATTTGGTCGAGGGTGATGGGGAGGGTGGTTTCGTGCCCCGCCATGACATTCGATGCCGAGTCGCCCACCAGAATCACGTCTATGCCGGCATCATCGAAGATGCGGGCCATGGAGTAGTCGTAGGCCGTGAGCATCGATATCTTTTCTCCTTTGTCCTTCATCGACTGAAGGGTGTGGGTGGTTACCCGCTTCACATCACTGTGTACCGACATATTTCGAAATTTACGTGGGGCACTCTCACAATAGCGGCAAACGGTTTGCCCCTACGGCCATTCGCCATGTAAAAGTAGCTATAAACAGGAACACGCCACGGGATTGCCGTATTAATGGAACACTTGCCCGGCGATAGCCATGGCATCCCAAAACGCAGTCCTGTCCAATGCAGTGGGGTGGCCGTTGCGGTCGCACCACTCCAAAATGTTTTCTGTGGCAATGTTGCCTACCAATTCGTCGTCGGCCATTGGGCAGCCGCCTATGCCTTTCAGGGCACTGTCGAACCGCCGGCAACCTGAGGCATAAGCCGCTGCAATTTTTTCTTCCCAGCTTTGGGGTGTAGAATGGAAGTGTGCGCCTATCTCGACTCCGGGAAATTCCGGAATCAGCGTATCGAACAGATATTTAATGGTATCGGGCTGTGCCACACCAACGGTATCGGCGAGCGAAATGGTCTTTATCCCCATTTCAACCAAGCGGGCCACCCATTTTACGGCAATCTCCGCATTGTAAGGGTCGCCATAGGGGTTGCCGAAGCCCATGGATATGTAGACCACCATTTCTTTGCCGGATGCCATGCATAGGTTCTGTATTTCCTCTACCTGTTGCAGCGATTGCGCAATGGTCTTATTGGTGTTTCTCAGTTGGAAGGTTTCGGAGATGGAGAAAGGAAATCCCAAGTAGCGGATGGGGGCGAGGCGGCAGGCATCTTCGGCACCGCGGGTATTGGCAATGATGGCCAAGAGTTGGGTTGGGGTAGCCGAGAGGTCCAAGCCTTCCAAAACTTGGGCGGTATCGGCAAGCTGCGGTATGAGCTTTGGAGAAACGAACGACCCGAAGTCGAGCACGTCGAAGCCCACTTTCAGCAAGGCATTCAGGTAGCTTATTTTCAAGTCGGTAGGAATGAAGTCCTTCAGGCCCTGCATGGCGTCTCGAGGGCATTCTACCATTCTTATTTGGGATTGCATGTCTTAACTTGTTGATTTTCGAAAAAAAACGGACGCGCTGCCCAAATCATCAAGCCGCGCATCAAGGGGTTAGTTGAAGGGTGCGGGCTCATATGCACCCAGCAGGTTGTTGAGGTTGTTTGCAGTAAGGGGTTTGTTGATGAATTGCCTCACGGAAGGATACTGGCGCACCCGCGTCACATCGTTTTCGTTGATGGACGAGGAGATAATATAGATATTGTAATTCTCGGTGGAGCCAGGGTCCATTTTTTGGAAAGCCTCCACAAAGTCGAAGCCATTCATAATGGGCATTTGTATGTCTACGAGCACTACGGTGCGGTCGCTCGCTTTATTGGCTGCGATGAAATCCAGGGCTTCGGCGGCATGTAGAAAAGTTTTTACCGACGCGCAGTTCTTCGTGTTGCGGATAATCTTTTCCGCAATAAAACAATCCAGTTTGCTGTCGTCTATCACGATGTAGTTCATTGCGTCACAGGGGTTTTTTTAGTGATGTTTGGAATGGAAACCCGGAATTCCGATCCCTTGTCGGGTGCCGACGACACCTCTACGGTGCCATTCAGCCTTTCGAGGGCGTCTTTCACATTGAACAACCCGAAGCCCGAGCCCGACTGCTCGGTGGTGGCGCGATAGAACATCGAAAATATGCTGTTGATATGTTCCGCTTTAATGCCAATGCCGTTGTCGCGAACGGTTATGTGGGCGTTGTTGTCCCTCACTTCAATGTCGAGCTCCACAAATCTGTCGGTACCGTCCTTCTTCTGGTATTTGAATGCGTTGGACAGCAAATTGATGATGATGATGCGCAACGAGGCACTATCCGAGCAAAAACCCTCACCCTGAACAACTTTGCGGGTAAACTTGATATTGTCCATCTTGGCCGACAGGGAGAACATAATCGCCATATCTTCCGCCAGCATCTCGAAATCGATGTCTTCAATAGACGCCAAGCCCCGTTTGATGCTGTAGAACTCGTGGATGTTCTTGATGAAGTCGTCGAGCTTGCGCACGGCAACGTCCATCATGCCCAATATTTCCCGGATGTCGGTTAAGGAGTCCATGTCTTTTGACACTTCGAGAGCACCGAGCAGGCTGGAAAGCGGGCTCCGCAAATCGTGGGTCACACTATATGCGAATTTTCCCAATTCACGGTAAGCCGAAGCCAGTTCCTTGTTTTTCTCCTCCAACAAGGAGTTGGAGATATAGAATTTGTAGGCCTCTTCTACAGCAGACTTCACGTCGTCGTCGTTCCAAGGTTTTTTGATGTAGCGGAAAACCGAGCCCCGGTTCACGGAGTCGATAACGGCCTCAATATCGGCAAATGCAGTAATCAGCATCCTTACCGGCTTCGGGTACAGCACTTTCATTTCCTCAAAAAACTCGACTCCCGTTTGCAGCGGCATGCGTTGGTCGGCAATCACGACGCTGATGTCGGGATGTGCTTCGAGGTAGTTGTAGGCCTTGGCCGCCGTTGGGGCGATGTAGATGGTGAAATCGAACCTGTAGGTTGCCATGAAGCAAATCAGGTTGTGCGATTCGTCATCCAGATAGAGGACCTTTATTTTGTCTGTCGTGTTCAAAGTCTCCAAGTTAAGGGTGAACCAATGGCAATTTAAGGATAAATTCCGTTCCTACACCGAGCTCTGAATTTACATTAATCAGGCCTTGATGTTTAATCATAGTGGTATATACAATGGAAAGCCCCAAACCGGTGCCTTCGCCAACTTCTTTGGTGGTGAAAAAAGGTTCGAATAGCCGCTTTTTGGTTGCATCATCCATCCCTATGCCGTTGTCGCCAATGGTTACATAGGCAAATTGCCCGTCCGTCCGGGTTTTTATCGTCACCATGCCACCCCGTGCGTCTCCAAATTTCTTCCTTACGGCATAAATCGCATTGGAGATGATGTTGAGGAACACCTGATTGAGTTTGCCGGGGTAACAATCGATGTCAGGCAATTCCGCATAGTCCTTCACGACCTCAATAGTGCCATTCAGCAGGTTGTTCACGATGATAAGTGTGGAGTCCAAACCTTGGTTCAGACTGGCTTTTTTCAAGTCGTCTTCATCGAGGCGGGTGAAAACCCGCAAGCCTTTAACAATCTCTGCGGTACGCGAAGCACCCTCGGAAATACCCGCCAGCAACAGGTCTATTTCCTCCTGAACGTATTCGTATTCCATATCCGCCTTCAACCGTTCCATCTCCAACCGCTTTTCGTCTTTGTTCCCGTCAGACAGCGCTACCGACTCGATAGAGCCGATGGCCGCTACCAGCATCTGGATGTCCCGCTTCAGGGGTTTAATATTCGAAATCACGAAGTTAATGGGATTATTAATTTCATGGGCAATTCCGGCTGTAAGCTGGCCAAGAGATGCCATTTCTTCCGACTCGACGAGTTGCGATTCGGCTTCCTTCAAATCCACAAGTGTTTGGTTCAGTTCATCTACCACTACTTTCAACTCTGCGGTGCGCTCGTTCACTTTTTGGTCCAAAATGATGTTCTGCTCGCTGATGATGCGCACGTTTTCCTGCAAAGCCGCTTGCGCCTGCAATTGCGACTCTTCCCGTTCCTTACGGTAGGTATTGATTTTGTCGGCAAGTGCGAAAGACAGCAACGACACCTCGAAGCCCGAACCGATGAGGATGGAATTGCTGGTCAAGTTGTTGAACGGCAGCACGCCCGCATCTTTAAGGATGTAGACCACAACGCTTGTCAGAAAAAACGACCAGGAGATATTGAAGAACTTGGCCGGCTTGTATCCTTTCCGGTATACGCGGATGCCTGCCGTCATGATGGTGATGGCCACAACCGAGGCCAACCCCTGCAGCAATTGTTGCGCCACTATGAGATGTCCCGATACGTTGATGCCAATACATACCAAGTACAACACCAACAACACTTTCAGGAAGCTGTCTATCCATGGTGTGTATTTTTTGACATTCAAAAAATTGAACACGAAGAAAATGGAGAAAACACCGGAAAGTGCAATGGCGATGTTGGGGGCCTGCTCGGTAATTTCGAAGCTTTGTGGCCAGAAATATTTAGATGCATACCCCTTAAGGCAGGCCTGCAAGATGCCTATCGACATGATGTACATCACGTAAAACAGGTAGTTCGAATCGCGGACGGTGAAGTAGATAAAGATGTTGTAGAACACCATGACCAAGATGATGCCGAAGTAGATACCGAAAAACAACTGGTCTTTGTTGATGGCTTCCATGACCCGCATCATGGTATCGGCATACAGTGGCAAATTGAGCACGTTGCTGCCCGACACTTTCAGGTAATAGGTTCGTGGAGTATCGGTGGCGAACTTGACTCGGAATACCGGATACTGGCTTTGGAAAATCCGGTCTTTATAGGGCGTTGCCGTGCCCGACTTTTGGGAATCGACGCCAAAGGGGGTTACACAATACAGGGTGGCATTGGTTACCGTACCATTGGCAATTTCCAAAAAACCTTTGTTCAAATTATTGGTACCGTCGAAGCGCAGTTTCGCCCAAAACACCGATGGACTCAGCCCAAAATTGGGGGTACTGCCCTCAATAGGCGTAAATTTTTTTGAACCCAAATCCTGAACCCTCATTTGCCCGGACGGGTCTTCCAGAACTTCAACTATGGTGCGCACGGTGCCGGCATCGTATGCAGAGGCCTTGCCCGCCGACCACAAAAAGCCCGCCA
>CAIVHI010000174.1 GCA_903905685.1 uncultured Bacteroidota bacterium
GCCCTACACTATAGCTCCATCGGTGTCAAAGGCACAGAAAGTAATCGCTTTTCCGGAACTTCGACCGACGGTCCAAAATGCCGCTCAGGTGAGACTCGAGGATAGAGCTTGACGAAACGTCCACTTTGTCAAGGCCAGTTTTTTCCCCATTTGATGGTAGACCATATCCTTTCGTGCAGGAAATACCCAATCGTTGTATACACGTTGCTTATCACCATAAAGCCGAGGGCAATACTCACTTTCCCCGTAAACCAATAGATACAGCAGAAATCAAGTATAAGGATAAACAGCCTATAACTTATGGTCTTGACTATGGATCTGGCCAGCGTTTCCTTAAGAGCTGTAACGTCCGGTACCGGTTGCGTCATTGGAATTGCTATTTGTTGGATGGTTTGGGGTCGGCAACCAGCACATCTGGAGGCAGGGTATTGATGTTGGCATGCGACGAGTCGCCGGCGGTTTTCCTCACATTCACTACTTGAACCTTGGTGGGCGCCTTTTCAATAGTTGTCAACTTGCTTGCCGTTATCAAAACGATAGAACACAATAGGGCGAAAATAGTCAGGCTCACGCCGTTTGAATACCTTATACTGTCCCGCTCGGTAATCTTGCGGTTGATGCAGTAAGACGTGGAATTGGCTTCGATTTCGAACAGCAGAATCTCTTTGTAGCTTTTCTGCATCAGCTCCTTATACTTGTTCACATTGAATGCCTGGTCAAGCGGCTTGGTACGGAAAATGCTGAGCATCAAGAAAATGGCACAAATAAAGCAGGCTACCGGCAACACGGTGATGAATTGGACCATTTGCGATGTGCCGTCGAAACCACCCAGAAAAAACGGGATGAACAACGCTATGGCACCTATTATGGTACCTGCATAGGTGTGCTGCTGCCTATAGGAGTCCACCTGCTTTTCGATATTCTCCTTGGAATTGACCGCGAGGAACTCCAGATTTTTTAAGTCGTCCATAATGGTCGTCCAATTGGGGTTTACAATAATTGACCTGGAGTGTTTTTGGGGCTTTTAAATCAACTCACTGCCTTTGCCAAAAAATAGGCGGCGGCAGCGGCAATTACTCCTGTCACGGCCACTTTAAAGGTACCTTTAAAAAGGGGCTGCCCAGACACTTTGCTTTTCAGGTATCCAAAAAGCGTTAAGGCCGATAGCGTGACTACACAGGAATACACGAATGCAGTGTGGTTGTTGCCAATAAATATGTAGGGCGATAAGGGTATGAAACCTCCCACCAAGTAGGACGCCGCAATGGTGCCGGCGCTTTTGGCGGCTCTATTGTTAGCCGGCTTTTCCAGCTCCAGTTCCAATTTCATCATCAAATTCGCCCAACCATCCTTGTTTTTGCTGATTTGCTGCGCAACCTGTGTGCTAAGTGCCTTGTCTACACCCATTGCAACAAAAATGTCCACCACTTCCTTAATTTCCGTTTTGGGCACCGTCTCTATTTCGCTGTACTCCCGTTGCAATTCCATTTCATAGTGCTCTACCTCCGACTGCCCCGCCAAGTAGCCGCCCAGCCCCATGGAGATGCAGCCGGCCACTATTTCAGACAGACCGGAAACGATGATGAGGTGGTTGGTATTCAACACGCCGCTGAGACCTGCTGTGAGTGCGAATGGCACCGTAAGCCCATCGGACATCCCGATGATGATATCTTTCACCAACTCCGTATTGGTGCTGTGCATTTCGATTGTAGCCACGACTTCATGTGTATTGAATAGCATTCGATTTTTAAAATGGATAACTCAGATAACAAGCACTACCGCGCCTGCCAGCCGTCCATTTCGGATTGCAGCCAATGCTTCATTGGCCTCGTGCAGTCTGAATAGACTGGTTTCCGTTTTGACGGGTATTTGGCCGGCAAGTTCCAAAAATGCGTTACCATCTTTGCGGGTGAGGTTGGCAACAGAACGCAAGGTCTTTTCGCCCCATAAAATTTCATAGGCGAAACAGGGGATGTCGCTCATATGTATACCCCCGCAAATTACGGTTCCGCCCTTGTCCACATCTTCCAATGCCTTCGGAACCAGAGGCCCAACCGGAGCGAAGATAATCGCTGCATCCAACTTGATGGGTGGCGCAACAGATGAATTGCCTACCCAAACGGCACCCAGACTTGTTGCAAATGCTTGCGCTACAACGTCTCCGTCTCTAGTAAAGGCGTAAATTTCCTTCCCCTCCCGGCGTGCAATTTGAATGAGGATGTGTGCTGCGGCACCAAATCCATATATACCTATGCGCTCGGCCGACGTACCAACCATTTGATAAGAACGGTAGCCTATGAGGCCTGCACAGAGCAAAGGCGCATATGCGGGACTATTGAACGATGGCGCCAATGGGAAACAGAACTCGGCATAGGCCACTGTGTATTCGGCAAACCCACCGTCAATGTTATAACCGGTAAACAGCGCATCGTCGCATAAATTTTCCTGCCCTCGTCTACAATACTTGCACTTGCCGCACGTGTAAGCCAACCACCCGATGCCTACTAAGTCGCCCAGTTCAAGTTCCTCCACTCCCAACCCCAATTCTAGTACAATCCCTATGATTTCATGGCCCGGTATGAGGGGGAATTTGGGTTCAGTCAACTCGCCATCCACGATGTGCAAATCCGTCCGACACACACCGCAGGCAATGATTTTCACCAACACTTGTCGAGCGGTAGGGTGCGGCTTGGGTATTACCTTGTACACCAGCGGTTCGCGGGGATTCTCCAACACCATAGCCCGCATGGTGTCATCGGCGGGCAATGTGCCGTGATCTGGAAAAATGTCGATAAGTGACTCGTTATTGCTCACAATACTGTTTTTAAGGCATTCCAACCGCTCAAGTGTAGACCCAACACCCAGCCCATCGGCGGTTTGGGCGTATCGAATTCATTGGGTTCCCCAAAAAGGGACTGTTAGGACGTGGAATTGCCGATGCAAAATTGGGCATGTTTGGATCCGCAACTTTACACTGTTGCCTGCTATAGTTGCATGGTTCACGCATTGAGGATGGTTAGCCCTAAACGACGAGTTTTTGTTTCGACAGGAGAGGCCCGTCTATTCCATTTCCAAATCCGCCAGTGCGGTACTATCCGACGCTTGCCAAGAGGAGTGCTTCCAGGTATAGGTGATGTCTACATTTTTCCCGGCACCCCAACGGAGGGAATCGCCTGAAATTTGGCCCTTTTTGACAAAATAATCGACGATTACCGCTGTGTCGGTAACCTGCATAGTTGAAGAAATGTCGTGCGGACTGCCGCAGCCGACAAAACTTGACAAATAAATTGCCGGAAGTTGTTCCTCGGGCACAATGTGGTCGAAAATATATCGGTATTCCGTACCATAGCCCGACCCATGACCGCACCCTGTAAGCATAAAAAACTTCCCAACTTTTTGAAACGACCTTACGGCATCTTCACACCATTGGTCTTCGACATAGTAGAGCGTATAGCTGGATAGCTTTCCGGCAGAGTCAATCTCCATAACCGCAATATGTTCCAACGAGTCTTTTTGGCCAATAAGTTTGGCTGCCATGATGAAATGTCCTCGGGTATTTCCCCTGAAATACTTGCCGATAGTGTCGTTTTAGTTGGGAAATCGTTTGGCCCAATAGTCGCCAATAAAATTGGTAAGTCCCGATGCGACCAAAAATGGGAGCAGTTGTTTTTTGACGACGTATCCGTCATCGTGATTTAGGAAGAGGGTTGGAGTTGGCGGCGCTTTGCGGGGAACGGGGTTGCAACCCCAAGTTAGGAATCCTAATACACAAAGAGCTGCAATTGAAGTTGACGTTGTTCGAGACAAAGTCTGAATGGTTTTGACAAAGGTACAAAGGCGGTTCATACCGGATTCAAGCCGGAGGGAAAGCAAGTATTGCCAACGCAGAATAAGGACGAGCATATGTCCCCCCAAACGCAAGCAGGGCTGCAACGCCCGCGTTGCAGCCCTGCCCTATTTGAAAAACGGTATACTATCGGGCAATGTTCACAGCCCTCAATTCGCGGATGACCGTGATCTTGATCTGGCCGGGGTATTGCATTTCCTTTTGGATTTTGTCGGCAATCTCGAAAGACAAGCGTTGGCTGTCGGCATCGGTGATTTTGTCGGCCTCCACCATAACACGCAGTTCGCGACCCGCTTGGATGGCATAGGCTTTTTCAACCCCGGGATATGCTAAGGCCAAGTTTTCCAAGTCCTTGATTCGTTGCAGGTAGCTCTGCATCATTTCACGGCGGGCACCTGGGCGGGCACCGCTTATGGCGTCGCACGCTTGAATGATCGGGGAAATGATGTAGAGCATTTCCATTTCGTCGTGGTGGGCACCTATGGCGTTCACTATGGAGGCGTGCTCACCGGCTTTTTCGGCCAGTTTGGCACCCAGCAGGGCGTGGCTCAATTCGGTTTCTTCATCGGGCACCTTGCCAATATCGTGCAGCAGGCCTGCCCTCTTGGCGAGTTTCACCATCTTCTGTCCCAAGCCAAGCTCGGCAGCCATGATGCCGCACAAGTTGGCGGTTTCTTTGCTGTGCATCAGCAGGTTCTGCCCATAGGACGAGCGGAAGCGCATTTTGCCCACCAACCGCACCAAGTCTTTATGAAGACCGTGAACACCCAACTCAATGATGGTGCGTTCGCCAATCTCCATGATTTGTTCCTCCAATTGCTTCTTCGTCTTTTCCACTACTTCCTCAATGCGTGCGGGGTGTATGCGGCCATCCTGAACGAGGCGTTGCAGCGACAGGCGCGCAATTTCACGACGTAGGGGGTCGAAGCAGCTTAACACGATGGCTTCAGGGGTATCGTCAATAATCAGGTCCACACCGGTTGCGGCTTCCAGCGCGCGGATGTTGCGCCCTTCACGCCCAATGATTTGGCCCTTGATTTCATCGCTCTCCAAGTTAAACACCGTGATAGCATTCTCAATGGTTTGCTCGGCCGCCGTGCGTTGGATGGTTTGGATGATGATTTTCTTGGCCTCCTTGCTGGCATTCAGCTTGGCCTCCTCCATAATATCCTTCACATGCGACATGGCGCGGGTGCGGGCTTCCTCTTTCACGGCCTCCATAAGCTCGGTCTTGGCTTCCTCTGCCGATAGGCCGGCCACTTTCTCCAACCTGCGGATGTGCTCTTCGTGGTGGCGGTCCAATTCCGCTTTCTTCACGTTGAACGTCTCGGTTTGGCGTTCCAAGGTTTCCCGTAAGTGTTCGTTTTCTTGCGTCTGCCTTTGCAATGCCGATGTTTTGTCGTTCAGGGCTTGTTGCTGCTGCTTCAGCTTGCTTTCGTTCTCTACGAGTTTTTGGTTGCGCTGGGCTACCTCTTTGTCATTGGCC
>CAIVHI010000175.1 GCA_903905685.1 uncultured Bacteroidota bacterium
AATCGCTGTAAAAACCGATCCTGTGCCTCGAATATCCGAAAGTATTTTCTCGCCTTCAATGCCTTTAACGCACAATCACCAGTTTTTGGTATGCCGACGAAACAAATCCCCGGTCGGACGTCACGCTGAGGCGATAGACATAGACGCCCGAGGGCAATTTCACGCCGTTGTTGTCGGTACCGTCCCATACGATATCGTTGCTCCAACTGCCTTCAGCCACAAACGACGTATTGATGTCTTTCACCAAGCCACCCGATGTATTGTAGATTTCAATTTTGACGCCCAATTGTTCCATGGGGTGATTGTGCTCAAATACGAACCTCGTGGTATTGGCAAAGGGATTGGGGTAGTTGCCCAGATTGCTGATATCTACCACACTACCGTCTATCACCACAAAGTCCACTTGGCCGGAACCCACGTTGTCGTTCACATCCCATGCAGTCACCACGAGCGAGTGCTTGCCGTCGGCGAGGCCGGTGAGCGGGAAGTTGACGTAGCCCAACTCGTAGGTATCGGGGGCTGTTTCATAAAAGTCGTTCAACGCATATGGGGCTTCTATGTTGCCGTCCAATACGCCGTTCAGGTCGTGCCCCACAAGATTGCCCGATACGTTGATACCGGTTTGGTCGGTAAGTATGACGAAGAGCGATGTATTGGCACCCGTAATGCCGCCATCCCTAAAAAGGCTGTCGTTGATGAATGGGCGCACTATGGGGGCTTCGGAACTCAAAATGGGATGCTCGGAATAGCCACCCACCTTGAAAGAAGTATCCAATCCTGCGGCATCGGTCACGCCATTTTGCGCATAAAGGCTGATTTTGCCGTTACCGTAGAAATAGTAAATATCCTTGGGGGTAATGAATTTGAAAGAATACCTTCCGTTGGTAACGGTTGCCTTACCCCTATAGATAATGTTGTCTTGCAACGTGAATTGCTCGTTGGTGCCGCTTATGGTAGTTACGGTGCGGGGTTTGTCGTAGATGCACACGGTGAGGGTACCATTGAAGTCGGACACCAAGTTGCCGTTGATGTCTTTCACCGTTCCGGTCACCCGGTAGCCGCCCAGGGCCTTCATGGTATCGGCCGGCTGGCCGGTGTAGTCGTCAAAAATGCTGTCTACTACGGCATTGTACTGCGGGAAGTCGGGGGTGAGCGCAGGGTCGCCAAGAAGCGCAAACTTCCTGAAATTGGCTATTTCCTGCGGGTCGTGGCACCAAGTATAGGTTTTGTTTTTTGCTGCCACTTCTGCATCTCCAAAGCGGCTCCAAGCACCCGACGCAGAGCGCGTGAATTGCGAAGACAGGTATTGCGAGTTGATGACCTTGTTGTAGATAGCGTAAACAGCCTGTGTAGTGGTAAGGATGCACACCACCCCACCCGATGGCGCAATGACGAGGCCCTCGGCGGCCGAGACATACTGTGGGTGGTCGAACTGACCGAAGTCGCAGGTGGCGGTAACCATAAATGGAAGGTGAGTGAAATTGCTCCAGCCGTTGAAATCGTCTTGGGTTAGGATGCGCTCCGAAGACCACACTTGGGTATTGCCATGACCATTGTAATTGATCATGAACGTGCCCTGATACACCTGATTGTCTATTGCGGCATTGGCACTCGGGCAGCGGGGCCCGGCGGGAGTGGAAATAATGGGGAGTGCATCGAGATACACCTTGCCTTCGTTGTAAAGGTCGCCCGAGCAGTTGCCAACCGTGGTGGCCATATAGTCGGCATCGGCCATGTGGTCGCCGGCTTCATCGGCCTTATCGCCCACAAAAGTTGCCGACAACCTCCAAGGGCCAAGCGATGCCGCGCCAGCATAGGTGGTTATTTTGCTCACCAGCACATTGGCATCCGTCACGCTTCTGGCGGGCAGGCGACCGACGGCAATATCTAAGGCATTTACGTAGTTGTTGTTTTCGATATACTCGCTGTCGTCGAGGAAGCCATAAAAATCGTCGCTGCAAAAGCTGCTGAGATCGTTTTGCGACTCTGCCGATTCGAAAACCGGGATAAAGTTGGAATTGTTGGCAAGGCGGTTTTTATAGTCGTAAGATGCACCACCAAACAATAGCAAGTACTTGGGCATGAGTGCGGTATCGGTTCCGGCACGTTTGTAGAACATGCGCGCGAAATCGCGGATGGCGCTCATATCCTGCCCTCCCGATGAGAATTCATTGTAAATCTGGTCGGTAGTGGCAACAAGCACCTTCAGGTTATCGTGGTTTTTGTGGAAGTCGGCCAATTGTTGTGCCTGAGAAAGGAATTGCGGATTGGTAACTATGATGCAGTTGGGGAGGGGTGCACCATGGAGGTTTTGGTTGACCACCTGCCCAACATATTTTGGAGTATAGAGGTTATTGGTATTGAATGCTGCGTATTGGTGCAGGATTTGGGCATCCTGCGTAAAACTATACACACCGCCGGCAAACGAACCCGACATGATGAATGGCACTTGTGGATTGGTAACATCCCAAACTTGGGTAGATGCCGTTGCTCCTTGAAGCTGAAATTGGGCCACATTGCCTGCGCCCACGCTGCGCCAATCGCTAAAGCCCATTTGGTCTCCGGTGATGGTTAATGGCTTGCGGCCATTGAGCTCGATATAATATAGATACCCCACACCGGTTTGGTCGCCGGGCGTAAAGTTGATATTGACATTGATGGTGGACGAGCCACAGGGCGTTTTCCCGGAAACAGAAATGAGGTTCATGATATTGTCTCCTGTTGTGGGCACCGAGAACACAAAAGAACCCACGTTGTTGCCATTGAGGGTTGCCACAAAATAGCTGCCACCCGATGTTTCGGTATTGGCAAATGCAACGGTGCACAAAACGCTGTCTACAGGCGAGCCGGCATTGAAACTGAATGTTTGGGAAAGGTTGCCCAACAGCGGATTGAACTGCTCACCATACCAGTTTTTACCGAAGCCCGCAGGATTCACCAAATCCAACTCGTGGGAATCGTGGTAGTCGTAGCCATTTACCGTAACGTTTGCAGCACCCGCACTGGGTTGCGTAGCTATGCGGAGGCCGGCACCCTCCAAATCGAAAGACACGAAGTAATAGGCGGTATCGGTATAGAGGTTGTTGGAATGGTGAAACAACCTGCTGACGCTGTCGGTAGTCCAGGAAGCGGGGCCCAAGCCATAAAACAAGATGTAATCGCCATTGGCAAAGGTGCTGCCGGTAGACGAAACGTAAATGGCATTCTCTATCAAGTCGGTAGGACGAGCTATTGCATTGTTCTCCGACAACATATATCCCCCATTGCCGAAAATCCTGATTTTAGCGGGATTGACTTTTGAAGGGTCGACACCCATAGATGCCAAGGTGGCATAATCCAACTTCTGGAAGCCGGTCTGGGTGATGCCAATTTTGTACCAAGTGCCCGAAGACAATACAGAGGTCGTGACATCGTTGGGCTTGCCCATTTTATCCGATTTGTGGGGCTCAACTCCTTCTTCAACATTTAATGTAAAGGAAGACACCATTTTCACGGAGCCATCGGCATTCTTGGCTCCATAAACAGGTATGCGCACTACGGCAAAGGGTTGCTTGCGCTCCATGCCCAGCACCACTTGCGGGGTAGTGGCATCGCCGCCCTGAGCATCGGCCGGCAGGGCCGAGGTCTGCCCATAAACAATGTCCGACACCGTAACCTTGGGCAATGCAAAGTCTTTAATGGCTATCCGCTCAGAAACAAAGCCTTTGAACACCTCATCTTTTTTGACGGTATAAGTGATGTTGTAGCCAAAAACCTGTGCAAGGGCCGAGCCGGCCAGCAACCAAAATCCTGTCAGAATAACGTGCTTCATACCAAACGATTAAAAAGTGTGCGAAGTGTGCGGGTTGGGCCCCGGCATACGGACGACTATCAAAATTACTATTTCTTCAAGAATAGCACCCCTACAGTTTGGGAACCACCGCAGCAAATACGGGCGAATCCATCCGGGTATAGATACCATTGCAAAAAACGGTTACAATCTTTTAACGATATTGTTGGTGAAATATTTCCCAATGACCGTAAAAAATCATGACCCCACATGTGTCATCAAGTTATAAATGGGTGCCGTAGTAGCCGATGTTTGGGGATTGGGCAAAATTCGCGCGGTGTGGGCCGCCGTGTCGAGCTGCATGATTCTATATATCTCCTGCCCCTCCCCCATTTTGATGTAATCTCCCTTGGCCAACATTTCGATATTGACAATGCCCCTGACCTCATCCTCTCCTGCGGTTACACTTCCCGTTACGGGCATAGTAGTGAAGAAACAATTGGTATACAGGGCCAGTTGCCGAAGGGTAACCGTTTCGGTATAGGCAAAGCAGGAGACACGGTGGGAGAGGCGGTCTATACGCAGCACCTTCAATGCCGGATTGTCTACGCCGGTTGGCAGCCCGGCCAGCGTGGTGCCCAAGTTTTCACCTTCCAGCACGAAGTGGAAAAACGAATCGGCCGAAGCACCATAATAGGTGAACGACAAGGTGTCATTATTCCACGCAGTGTCTTTGATGCAGCTTGATGCTTCCAGCACTTTGAAAAAACGCGGTATGGTGCGTTCTATGTGCAGCACGGCGGTGTGCAAGGGCGTGTCGGGCTTGCTTTGTTCGTTTAACGGTATAACCATTGCTGCATCATAGCCCGTATTGATGCGTCGGTTTCCGGAGAGGGTTGCTCGAACCGTCTGGTTGGGATCGGCCCATTCGGTGTAGGGCACCAAGTGGCAATGGTCCAAATTGACATCTCCCCAACTATGCAGAAACGACGAGCGGTAGAACGTACAGCCCGAAAAATTGATGGCAGAATGGGTACCCGGCTCTCCGTTTCCTGCCCGGAACGCAATATAGGGCCGCCGCGTCCAAAAATTGCAACCTTCGAAAGTCACATTTGCACATGCCGACAGGGTGTAAAATTTGGAATAATACCCATAGGACGACTTCCTACCCGATGCATCCTGCATCATGAAGTTGCAACCTGTGAAGATGAACGAATTGTTGTGTGGCCCCGAAAAGCCGATGTCGCCGATACTGCCCAATGCCTCGGTATACAGCCCCGTAACCACGCATTGGCCCAAATTGTAGGGCTGTATTTTGAACAGCTTGTACAGGTTGCAATACTGCCCGCCGGTAATTTGGAATTCGGACCCCGTGCCGTTGCCGAAGGTGTTGTTGGTGAAGCCTATATAGACGTAGTTCATGTCGACATTCTCGAAATTGCAAGCCCGGGCTTGGGGGTTGCCTATGGATATGCCGTAGGTGCAGTAGGCAATTTGGCTGTTGTATACCCGCATGCGGTCGCCCTGCATGTTGCCGGCGGCATTGATGTCGATACCGAGGTAAAACCCCTGAATCAGTAGGTTTTCGAACTGGATATCGGCACTCCAAACCTTATTGCCTTTTTCGGCATCCGTAGCGATGGCGGCATACGACCTATCCATACCCTTGTCGTAGAAGTAGGCAACCGTATCATAGGCGGGGGTGCCGTATATGGGGTTATCCCATTGGGCTCCCATCACCTTGCGCGTAGCCTGATTGCGCCCCAATATCCGCATGTCGGAGATGTAGCTGCGGCGACTTCCTTGAATGTTGATGGCGGGTCCTGATGTGAAATCGGCGAACAGGGTGGTAGCGCGGTCGGTAGTGCCGTTATTGGTGCTTGTACCGCCACCGCGGAAAATCATGGAAAAAAAATGGGCCGGCTTCGAGATGGTTATGCCGGAGGCTATGCGGTAGGAGCGGGCACACATAGTTGGCGGCAAGTATACTTCCGACACCTTTTCTGCCGCAGCTATGGCGCGCGCAATTGACAGGGCATTGTCGGTGCCCCTGCCCGGTGTGCAATCACTGTTATCGGCAACGGCGCCAAACCAGCACGCAGAGACATATGGACATGAAGTGGTGCCGAACACCAGCCTGCCCGCGCCCTTGGCAATATTTGCATAATCGTCGGCCTTCACGTTGGCATTGAATGCCGTGATGCTGCTATCTGCCAGCAGCAGGCAGCCGCGGTTGCGAAAAACGACGGTAGCGCCCTCCTTCAGCTCGAATTTGCCCGCAACGGTTACCGGATTGGATATGTTTACGAGCTTGAAATTGAGAGCGGAGCGGAGCGCGTCCTGACGGTAGCGCCCACTATCATCGGGCGTGCCAAACCATTCCAGGTCAACGCCTTGGCTTTCGCGATAAACCCGCTGCCACACCCCACCTCGAGCCGATTTGATGTTGATACCGCTGTCGGGCGTTGCCTTTGCTCTGGTAAAATTGAAAATCCCTCCTCTCGGCGTTTCCTTTACAAACGCCGTTGAAGCAGGCGATTTTGATGCCGCCAACTCGGCCAGCGTATTGAATATTGCCGGCACATTGTTGGAATCTATGGCCGGTTGTGCACCGCAAATGGAGCAAAACAAAACCGCTACCAATTGGATTGCGAAACGGCAAATGGAGGACGGCTTTGAAGGCATCATGACTTTGGGCGTAGTTTTTCGTTGTCAAGGTGTCGCACTTTGTCCCGGATGTTTTTCTTTTCGAAATTCTTTTCGAGGGCATCGGTCAAGTCTACGCCGGTTTGATTGGCCAAGCACATGAGCACCCAAAGCACGTCGGCCATCTCATCTCCCAAATCCTTACCTAAATCGCCTTGCTTTGCCGATTGCTCGCCATAGCGGCGCACCATGATTCTCGACAATTCGCCCACCTCCTCCATAAGGATGCCGAGATTGGTAAGCTCATTGAAATAGCGCACCCCAACGGTTTTTATCCAGCCGTCTATGCGGGCTTGCGCCTCCCTGATGGAGATGTCGTCCATAAAATTGTTTGTTCGTTAACACAAATTAATGCAACTTTCCGCTTCAAACAAACGGGTAGCACACACCATGCACGCTTATAAAAACGACATAGAGGCCGCCGATGCCCTCAAAACCAATGTGGGACACCTCACAGCTGCCATTGCGAAGGTAATCATCGGTCAGGAAGACGTTGTCAACAAGCTCATCATTTCCATTCTGTGCAATGGCCACAGCTTGCTTGTGGGCGTGCCGGGATTGGCAAAAACGTTATTGGTAAAGACCGTGTCGGATGCGTTGTTCCTCTCCTTCAAGCGGATACAGTTTACGCCCGACCTCATGCCCGGCGACATCACCGGTGCCGAAATCCTGAATGAGCAGCGGCAGTTCCAATTCATCAAAGGCCCCGTTTTTGCGAACATAATTTTGGCTGACGAAATCAACCGTACTCCTCCAAAAACCCAAGCAGCCATGCTGGAGGCCATGCAGGAACGCAACATCACCGTTGGCGGCACCAACTATAAACTGCCGGCCCCGTTCTTCGTTCTGGCTACGCAAAACCCCATTGAACAGGAAGGCACTTACCCGCTGCCCGAAGCGCAGCTTGACCGGTTCATGTTTCAAATCACGCTCGACTATCCCAGCTTTCAGGAAGAAGTGCGCATAGTGCGCAACACTACCGGTGCTCAGGTGCCCGACTTGCCCAAGGTGATGACGGGTGAGGACATCTTGTATTTCCAAGACTTGGTGCGCCGCGTGCCGGTCTCCGACAATGTGTTGGAATATGCAGTAGGACTGGTTCAAAAAACCAGGCCCGGAGCCAACAACCCATCGGCATTCACCAATCAGTACATATCCTACGGTGCCGGCCCACGTGCATCGCAATACCTCATCTTGGGTGCCAAGTGCCACGCACTTTTGGCTGGAAAGTATGCTCCAGATATAGAAGACGTCAAAGCGATGGCGGTGCCGGTGTTGCGCCACCGCGTCATCCGCAATTACAAGGCAGAAGCAGAAGGCATCAGCCAACTGGATTTGATAGGCAAATTGCTGTAAAATACGGGCTGGTAATCAAAGCGTTATTCCGGGCAACTGTATGGAGCAGATGCTCCAGTAACCCGATTCGTCTATGAAGCCGAGTTTGCCGAGGCCTTTGAACGTTACCGTGTCGTCTCCGCCTTCAATGAACCCGGTATATTGTAGCGTGAAGGATGCCACTGCTGAGTGACCCGAAATGGACACCGAAACGGGGCCGAACTCGCAAACATCGAAACCGACAAAGGCATTCCGGAACATTTCCAACTGCCGCACCACTTCGGCGAAGGGCATTACGCCGCCACCCGATGTGTTGACCTGCTCTGAAAGACCCAAGAACTCCGGCATCAGGTCTTTTTCTTCGTCAAAAAGGGAAGTGACGAAGTCGAGGGTGTGGTTGATGATGTCGTATTCGTGATTGGGGTGAAACTCTTCGTAGATGAATAGGCGTTTCAAGTCATCATCCTCGGTCAGGATGCCGGCGGGCTCGAAAAACAGCTCCTCCGTAATGAAGCGGTACAACTCGCGCTCTTCCACATCGCAAACGGTATCCACTGCTACATTGTGGCGACTCATAATCCCAATCAATTTATCCAGCTCCTGCTCCATCTCCGAATCCGGAATGTCGGCGACGGCCCGCACCATGGGGCTACCCATGAGTTGGAAAACCGTAATGCCCTGTCCCTCGGCTTCTTGACGCAGGTATTCCGATTCGTCGCCTTGCATAGCACGATTACCTTGTTCGGGCCGGTTAGAGCCGGGCGTCTCCCCGTTTGTCGTGTTGTCCAATTCAGCATCATCGTGCATCATAACCGCACTCCATTTTTCTCGTTTTCTGGGCAGGGAAGCAAGCAATATACCGCGCGGATGGCCCGAATGCGGATTGTGCAATGCACCCCACGAACAAACCTACAATTTGTTGCGGACAACAGGAAATAGCAGAATGTTAAATGTATGGATTGTAATTGGATGCGCAACACTTTCAGGTTCAACCTTTGTTTTCATCTTCAAGGTGTAAGGAGTGAAACATGCGGTGGATTGCGGGAGCCAACAGAATACCGATATTGGTGATGAACGCCACGCCACTGAAAAGTGCATAAACCGATGCAAAGACCTTGCCCGAATCGTTCTTGATATCGCCCACCGGCCCCATCCCGCTAAGAATCATGGAGGCATTCAGCAAGGAATCTATCCATGCAAAACCGGCGATGTAATGATACCCCACCACCCCCATACCCAAGCACACGCCAAGTATGAGGGTAGCCAAGCTGAGGTTTTTGAAAACCCGTCCTAAAAAAATCCTCCTCGGTGCGAGTGGTCGGTGTTTACTTTCGTAAATCAAGGTATCAGTGACATTTGAAGTGCTCGAAGGGCTCCTTGCAACTTCTACACTTGTAAAGCGATTTGCAGGATGTGGGTCCGAAACCGCTTACGAGCTCGGTGTCTTGGGAGCCGCAACGGGGGCAATCTACGGCATCTTCTTCAAATAATCCCAAGCCGACTTTCGATTTCCGTATAGGTGGGGCGATTCCGTAGGCCTTCAGTTTTTCCTTGCCCGATTCGGTCATGAGGTCGGTAGTCCATGGTGGGTCCAAACGCTCGGTTATGTCCACCCTCTTGAAATTCATGCCCGCGAGCACCATACGGATACCCGTAGCAATAACATTCATGGCAGGGCAGCCCGAATAGGTTGGGGTAATGATGACGTTGATACAGTCTTTGCCGTCCTCCAACCACAACTCCACATCCCTAATAATGCCGAGGTCTCCAATGGAAAGTACGGGAATCTCGGGGTCGGTCACCTGTTCCAGTGCCGCTATTACGCCTTCTTTGGTCATAACGAAAGGATTTTTGAATTTTTCAGGAATATGCAATGCCCATTTGCATTGGCCCGCAAATCGATTTGGAAAGCCAACGACTACCCGCGCTTCAGCAACAGTTTCAGGAAATTGAACATCTCCACAATCAGGATGCGGTAGTGCATTTTGCTGAACTGTATGTTGTCGTTCAATGCAATAGGCACTGCCTCAACCCTAAACTGCCGGGCTTTGTAGCAACTCTTGATGAACTCCAAATCGAACAAGTAGCGGTTGATCGTCGTTTTGAGGAATACGGGAGCTACCTTACGGCGGAAGCCTTTCAGCCCACACTGCGTGTCGGTGATGGGCATGGCGAGGAATGCCCCAATCATGAACCTCAAAAAGCGCGAAATTTTTTTCCTTATTGGCGGCACGTGGGCATAATATGCCTCGTTTTTCACGCCCACCGCAACATCGCATTCATCGCTCTGTAATTTTCGAAATACCGTCAACGTACTTTCGAGGGTATAGGGAAAATCGATATCGGTATACAATATGACATCACCCGTTGCGGCCGACACCCCTTGGCGGATGGCGTAGCCTTTACCCCGGTTTTTTTCGTAACTAATGATGCTGACGTGTGAAATGTGCGTCCTCAAGTATTCTACCGATGCCTCACTTACCGTTTGAGCGGAGCCATCGACGACAACGATAAGTTCGGGAAAAACACCGGCTTTATCGGCAAAAGCCGAATAAGCAACTACCACCCTATGTTCCCAGTCTTTTGCCGGATTATAACATGGTAGTACTATTGTGGCTGTCATTCGTGGTAATCAGAGTGCAAACATACATCAAAACAGCGCACTTCTACCACTCCATATTGGGGTAAGCACGCTGCATGAATTGCATCTCGGCCAATACGAAACCCAAGTTTTCGGAGTGGGTTCCGGTCTTTCCACCGCTTTGCATCCAAACACCTGTAGGCACTTCGAGCGTTGCCTCGTCAAAAATTTCAGCAACTTTTTGTTCCCACAATGGCTTTAGGGCCGCAAAATCCACACCCAATCCTTCCACAAATGTGTCTACTTCGGTGGCCGTAAACAATTCTCCGGTAAAAGGCCAAAGGTTTGCAATAGCTTCCACTATACGGGTCTTGCTTTCCTCGGTGCCATCACCCAGCCTGATTACCCACTCACTGCTCCAACGCAGGTGGTATGTGGCTTCCTTGAGGGATTTTGATGCAATGCCGGCCAAACGCTCGTCAACGCTGTTGCACATTGCGGTGAGGTAATAATAATTGAATGCATCAAACAGGAATGCGCGTGCTACGGTATATGCCCAATCGGTATTGGGTTGCTCCACCAGCAATACGTTCCTAAAATCCCATGCATCGCGCAAGAACGCCAAATCGTCCTCATCGGCCTGATGCCCTTCCTTCACATTGCGTTGGAAAGCAACGGAAGCGAAACATTCACTCCGGTCTACGGCATCCATGCCATTGAAAATTTCAGCGGCATAGGTGTACAGGTTGCGCGCACAACCCAAGTGGTCTAGCGCAATATTGGTGAGGGCGATGTCCTGCTCCAGCACGGGGCCGTGCCCACACCATTCGGACAACCGCTGGCCGAGAATCAAGGTATTGTCGGCCCATTCCAGTATATAAAAAAGTTTATTTTTCATTGTTGCGTGGTATTGGGGTTACTACATGTATTTCACCTCGTCGGGCAGATTGTAGAATGTGGGGTGCCTATATATCTTGTCGTTTGCCGGGTCGTACAGCGACTCCGCCTCCTTAGGGTCGGAAGCAAAAATATTTTTGCTCTCCACGACCCAAATGGAGATACCCTCCATTCTGCGGGTGTAAACATCGCGGGCATTTTCAATAGCCATTTGGGCATCGGCGGCATGCAGGGAGCCTGCATGCTTGTGGTCAAGCCCTGCCTTGCTGCGGATGAAAACCTCCCACAGCGGCCACTCCAATTTATTGGTTTCGTTTGCCATAATACTCGTAGTTATATATAAGAACCGTTTCCGGCTTTAGATGATGAAGTAATTTGCTCTGGTCAGTGGGCCGCTCATGCAGCTACCAACGCTTCTTTACGGGCTTTGCGCTTTTCGGCATGGGCCATGGCCGCTTCGCGCACCCATTCGCCCTTTTGCCAAGCAGCCTTGCGGGCTTCCAAACGTTGCTTATTGCATGGACCGTTGCCTTTCACCACATTCCAAAACTCGGCCCAATTGATGGCGCCAAAGTCGTAATGGCCGGTTTCGGCGTTCCACATGAGGTCTTTATCGGGCACTGTGAGACCCAAAACCTTGGTTTGCTCCACGGTTACATCCACAAATTTCCTGCGGAGGTCATCGTTGGAGATACGCTTGATGCGCCATTTCATGCTCTGTTCCGTATTGGTGCTATCGGAATCGTGGGGTCCAAACATCATCAAAGCAGGCCACCACCAGCGGTTGAGCGCGTCTTGGGCCATCTTCTTCTGTACTTCGGTACCCTTGGCCAGCACGTGCATGATTTCGAAACCTTGGCGTTGATGGAAGCTCTCTTCTTTGCAGATGCGCACCATGGCACGTGCATAAGGGCCGTATGAGGCGCGGCACAGCGGCACTTGGTTCATGATGGCGGCACCATCAACCAACCAACCTATAGCGCCCATGTCGGCCCAAGTGAGGGATGGGTAATTGAATATGGACGAATACTTGGCCTTGCCGGAATGGAGTTGGTCCAAAAGTTCGTCGCGTGTTACACCCAGTGTTTCGGCTGCACTGTACAAGTACAAGCCATGCCCACCTTCATCTTGAATTTTGGCGAGCAGCACGGCTTTGCGCCTCAGGCTGGGGGCACGAGTCACCCAATTGCCTTCAGGCAGCATCCCTACAATCTCACTGTGTGCATGTTGCGATATCTGCCTGATGAGCGTTTTCCTATAGTCATCGGGCATGGTGTCCCTCGGCTCGATGGTAATGTCATTTGCTATCTTCTGTTCGAAGTCTCCATGAATTGCGTCTACCATGTAAGATTAATTTTGTATAGGAGCAAAGGTAGGAACTATTGCACTGAAGAACGAAATAGTGCCATAGATACCATGATGATTCCGGTCATAAATTGCATACAGCCGGCGTGATTGCCATCAGCAACACACAATCGGTTGGGTTTGGATGCCATTTGCCCTAAAAATTGTTGGCTGTTGTAACCTGGAACGCCTGTGGCGCCAAACAGTTTAATCACTGCCCCAGCCCATGCATGCCATTTGCCCAACCACCCTTTCGCCCACCGGTTTCTGTGGCGGATAGTTTAATGGGGGACACCTGAAAATCCTACTTTTAGATTTCTTTAACATTCAACAAAAAAATTGGCACGAAATATGTATTGGTAGGAGTAACAACAAACAAAAAATTGTTTTTATGAAAAAGACCATCATCGCAGCGTCCGTAATCGGAGCAATGTTCCTGGCAAATCTTGCCAATGCCCAACAAACTGCAACCTCAGGTGCAGCAAAAGAAAAAAAGACTGAAAAGGCCACCCCAAAGGAAATGAAGTCTGAAAAGCCCGCAGCCAAGAAAGCTGTCGACAAGACTGCAAAGTCTCAAGAAGCCAAGCCTGCATCTGAAATGAAGGGTGGTAAAGGCGAAGCAAAGGGTGGCAAGAAGACTATGAAAAAAGAAAAAGCTGCTCCCGCTCCCGAGAAAAAGTAATTCCGGAAAAGCGGTAACGCGGAAAGAGGCTGTCTCAAAGTTTGGAGACAGCCTCTTTCTTTTTTGCATTTTAAAAGCCCCTGGAAATTCCAAACCGAATCGACTCCAATTGATTCGCCAAAGCTGAATTGTCTTGGCCACAGATTAAATCCGCGCTAAAACGCTACACACTTGAATTCGATTTTGGCGCATCTTTGCGGGAGCCAAAAACGAAATCCCCATGCGCTCCCGTAGTTTTACCATACTGTCTTTCGCAGCAGCACTTTTGA
>CAIVHI010000176.1 GCA_903905685.1 uncultured Bacteroidota bacterium
GCCATTCATTATAGAAGCCCTGCAAAAGGCCAACACCGGCCATGCCCGCAGCTATGGTGCGGACGAAACAACGGCCCGCACCAAGACGCTGGTGCGCGAGGTTTTCGGTAACGATGCCGATGTGTACTTCGTATTCAACGGCACGGGTGCCAATGTATTGAGCATGGCGGGCGCCACCCAGAGCATGAACTCCGTACTTTGTGCCGATTCTTCCCATATATACAACGACGAATCGTCGGCACCCGAAACCTTTACCGGCTGCCGCATCTTCCCACTACCCGCCAATGCCGACGGCAAACTGACGCCGGAGGCCGTGATGGCCCGGATGATACGCAAGGGCGATGTGCACTACGCACAGTCGTCGCTGCTGTCGCTGACGCAGGCCACGGAATACGGAACTACTTACTCCCCATCCGAATTGGCCGACCTCACCCAAATGGCGCATGAACATCGGCTGTATGTCCACGTAGACGGGTCACGGTTTTTCAATGCCGCAGCAGGCTTGGGTTGTTCGCTGGCCGATATCAGCTCGGCGGCGGGCATCGACATGTTGTCGCTGGGTGGAACCAAGGCAGGTATGATGTTCGGCGAAGCCGTAGTGGTCTTCAATTCCGAACTGAAGAAGACGTTTGCATTCAAGCATAAACAGGTGATGCAACTGGCCTCAAAAACGCGCTTTATAGCCGCCCAATTTGAAGCCATGCTTCAAGCCGACAATTGGAAAACGCCCGCAAATCATGCCAATGGCATGGCGCAGTTGCTGCGAAAAGCCCTATTGGAGTTTCCCGAGGTGAAGATAACCAAGCCTGTGATGGCCAATGCGGTGTTTGCCGAGATTCCACGCCATTGGTATGCACCTTTGCAGGAGCATTACCCATTCTACGTATGGAACGAGCATACCCACGAAGTGCGCCTGATGTGCTCTTGGGACACACAACCCGAGGATATTCAGGGATTTGCTAAGGCCATCGCGGCCGTGCGCGGATAACCCCATTACAGGGTGCCGCCCAGAGCTTAGGGTGTTTGCGGCACCCTCGTTGTTTTTTCAGCTACTTTTGTCCCTTTGATACTTGGCATGTTTTCCATCATCATCCCCACTTGGAACAATTTGGAATTTGTGCGCTGCTGCGTGGAAAGCATCAGGGCCAACTCCGCATTCCGCCACCAGATATTGCTGCACATCAACGATGGCGGCGATGGAACGTTGGCATGGGCGAAGGCCGAGGGCATCGGTTTCACGCATAGCCCCGACAATGTAGGCATCTGCATAGCCGTCAACCAGGCTGCAGGCTTGGCTACCGCCGACTACATCGTGTATATGAACGACGATATGTATGTGTGCCCGGGTTGGGATGCCGTGCTTTATGACGAAATCAAAAGCCTCGGCACCGACCTTTTCATGCTGTCGTCGACCATGATAGAGCCCAGATTTTCGGGCAACCCCTGCGTCATCCATAAAGACTTCGGCACCGACCCCACCCAACTGAAAAAAGACGAGTTGCTGGCCACCTTTGCCTCGTTCCAAATCAGCGACTGGAACGGCTCCACATGGCCACCCAACATCGTTCACCGCAAATATTGGCACATCACGGGCGGCTACAGCATAGAGTTGAGTCCGGGCATGAGCAGCGACGACGATTTTGCCATGAAGATGTGGACGGCAGGGTGCCGGGTATTCAAGGGGTGCGGGGCGAGCCGGGTATACCATTTCCAGTCCAAATCCACCCACCGCATCGTTAAAAACAACGGGCGCAAGCAGTTTTTGATGAAGTGGGGCATCAACCAAAGCACTTTCAACAAACTCTATACCCGCCGCGGCACCGCATACAAAGGCCCACTTGCCGAGCCCGACCCTACACTGCTGAAGCGCGAGCAGATGCGGGCGTGGCTGAAGCGGAAAATCATATAGCCCCAACGGGGTTGCCAACCAAAATCATGGAAGCACTTTCGGTAGTCATCATCACCAAGAACGAAGCTGCGAATATTGCGGAGTGCATCCGCTGTGCAAAATTCGTGACCGACGATGTTGTGGTGACGGATTCAGGCAGTACCGACGACACGGTGGCACTGGCACGGGCTGCGGGGGCAAGCGTGATTGCCACAACATGGTCGGGCTATGGCCATGCGCGCAACCTCGCTGCCGAATCGGCAAAATACGATTGGATACTGGCTATTGATGCCGATGAACGGGTGACCTACCAATTGGCCGCCGCAGTAAAATCGGCCGATGGCGACCTGCTGAACGTGGTGTACGGCTTCAAGCGGGAAAACTATTTTTTGGGGCGCCGCATTCGGTTTGGGGCTTGGGGCCGCGATAAAGTATATCGGCTCTACAACCGAAAAAACGTGTCATGGGACTTATCGTCGGTACATGAAGAC
>CAIVHI010000177.1 GCA_903905685.1 uncultured Bacteroidota bacterium
GGACCACAGGCAAGTATCGAGTCATCGCCATCCAAAGCGAATCGGGGAGCAGGCACTTCGGCGCAGGCATTGAGGGCGGAAACAGCGTTTCGGTAGCCACTCCGCTGTCGTTGGTGAAAGATGAACTCACGAAGATTTCCAGCGTCAATCATCCACCCAGGGTGCCTGATGGGGCTTAATTCTTGAACAGTTCCTGCAATACTGCGGCGAGGCGGAGGCCGGCGAGGGCAATTTGTTTTTCCACGACGGCACGGTTGGCATCGGCATAAGAGCCAGACACGGTATCGCCTTTGAAAGCATACACTTTGGGCAGCGCGGTGCGCGACTCCTTGGCCCAAGCCTCCACATCAATTTTGGAATCTGCTGCTTTTTGGGCCTTGGTCATCCCTGCCAAAACTTTCAGGCAATCATCTTCCGATATTTTCTCGTAGTTCAAGATATCGGAGTCCCACAAACGGTGTAAGTTGGTTTCGTGGCCGTTGAATTCCAATTTTACGGTATTGCCCCCTTTGTCGAACCCATAGCCCACATGCAGGGGCATGTGTAGGTCGCCCACCAGGTGCATGATGACCAAGATATTGGTCTTAATGTCTTCCCGGCTCATCTTCCCGCGATTGGACAGCTTGGAAATGGCCGCTTCCAATTGGTTGATGATGTTGGGGTCTGACGGCACAACAAATGGTTGCCCTTGCTCTATGTTAACGTAGTGCCAAGGCTTCATATAGTCGTACGCATGGTCTTTGCGCATATCGTCCATCCAGTTGGCCGCATTGGCAGGGTCCATGCCATCCAGATACGATTTTACATTGGCAGCAGTTTTTGCATCCAACAGTGAAAAAGCTATTTCGCCCACATAATTGTGCCCTTCCCTACCCCAAGCGAGCGCGGCCATTTGCGATGACAAAACCACCAAAACCAACAGGAACAATTTTCCGAGCCTTTTCATGAAATATTTTTTTGGGTGAATGCCGATGTCGCGACCTATTTTGTAGCCAAACTCAACCCAACTTCAACATTTTGAGGGACGATTTCAGCCAGTCGTAATTCTGCAACTGCAAAGTAAATGAAATGCTGTGGGCAAATACATTCTTGTGGCCGTATACATCCATTAAATAATTGTTGAAGTCGCTGCTCATGAGCAATGGCACATAGATGCATACGGTATTGGGTATCAACGACAACATGATTCCACCATCATACAGCAACGTTGTCGTAGATATGTTGGTGACGGTTTGATTGGCATTGGGAACAAGGCCCGCATCGAAAAACAGCTTGAAACGGGATTTTTTCAAGGGCAAGTCGGTCTCCAAATTGATGGAACCCATCCAATTGTCGCTCCGAGCGGCGCGGTTGTAAACGGGCACTTTGAAACCGCCTTCTTCTATAGCCACCTGTTGCGCACCCAAAGCATTCACGGTAGACCGCCCAATATAGGTTCCGTCGTAGAGGTAATCGCTGATGCCCGAATAAGTACCGTTCAATTCATACCGGCCATAAACCGCGGGGTCGGTATTGATTGCAAAAAACTTGCCAAAGAAAGCCCTAACATACAACGACTTGCCTTTGGAATTGTAGTCTACCCTGGCATTGCCTGTGGCCGTGAGTTTCACGAAGTCGGCACTACCCTGCCCTTCGAGTTTGAAACCGTACGGATTGTAGGTTCTGCGGTTTTGGTAGTTGTAATTCACGAGTCCATACACCTTTTGCACACTCTTTATAGTCCAAGCCGTACTGTCGGGATTCGCTGCATCAACTTGTTCGTTAATGAGGTATCCCTTTAAAGTGATGCTGCGTTCCACCGGTGACCTTGGGTCTCGCTCGCGGAAGGTGAAGTTGAGTGAAGGTGCAACTTTGTAGTAGGCCAAAATGGTGGTACCCGCAATTTCGGGGGTTGATACATTGTAGCCAAAAGTTTTGGCATCTACCTCGGCAAGGATATCCTTAACCTTACCCGCCGGGAACCAATGGTAGCCCATGGCGCCCGTGCCAACAAAATTGCCCGACCCCACGGCATACATGGGTGCAAGTATCATCTTGAAAGGCGTCTCGGGCACGGTGATGTTGTGGAATACCAAGCCGGCCATGAACCCATTGTACATATTATACCCCAATGCCGGCGCTACAAAGAGTTTGCTTTTATCGGTGATATTCAGACCCACGATGGGGCGCAATGCGGGATGGAAGGTATGCAGGCCAGACCTTGAGAACGTATTGTTGGTCGTTTTGTAATCGGGGACGACTTTATCGACCTTCAGCTTCGTCCAGCCGGAAACGGGTAATGTGAGCTGTGTAGTGCCTTTGAACGGCACCGACCAAATAGATGATACCAAGCTATCGCCTTGGTAAGCAGCTATGTACACGGGCGCGACGGCCCCTGTCTTGTTCTTCACCGTCACCATCGTCCTCCCATCGGCCGCATCGGCATGTTTGATTTTGAAGTCGATGGGCGTATTGCTATTCAAGGCGACGTCGAAAAACCAATTGATGTCCTTATGGCTAAATTGGGCAAGGCATTTTTTGAAGTCCTCGGGGTAAGGATGTTTGAATTTCCATTGGTCGTAATAGGCATGCATGGCACTGCCGAAGGTATCGGCACCCATGTATTGCTCCAGCCAACGGAGCATGAGGTTGGTTTTGTAATAAACATCTACACCATAGTTCAGCTTTGTAAAGTTTTCGGACGGCTCATCAATGGTCTGGTCATTGCCGGTAGCGGCAAACTCATAATAAATCAGGCTCTCATCGAGCGAAACAGATATACCCTTCTTTTGCGCCTTATGTTTTGCCGTATCTTCTCTTTGGGCTAAGTCTTTAGTGGTTTTTTGTTCGTAAAAGGTGTTCATGCCTTCATCCATCCAAGCATGGTCTCGCTCCATAGAGCCCAAAATGCCGTAAAACCAATTGTGTCCAGCTTCATGTACCACGACGGTGCGAAGGGAATTGGATGCCGCCTTGTCTATTACCGTTACGGTAGGATATTCCATCCCGCCGCCTGCGTGCATGTCTCCCAAAACTGCTTTTACCGTACTGTAAGGATAAGGGCCAACCCACTTTCCATAGTGCCTCACGGTCTCTTTAAGGTAGTCGTTGCTTTTGGCCCATTGTTTTTTGTAGGAGGGCAGAAAGGCAGACCACGTGGTGACCAATTTGCCGTTGCCGGGCGAGTATACGGTGTCCTTGGTCACCGCCCACCGTTTATCGGCAAACCATGCAAAATCATGAATATTGTCCTCATGGTAATGGATGGTCTTCGTGACCGTTGAACTTGGCGGAAACCATTTTTTGTAAACCGTATCGTCGGGCACGGGTAATGCCGCCATAGAATCGAGCCATTTGTTCTCTGTATCATCGGTACAATTGCCGGTGGCCATCACCACGTAGTTTTTGGGAAGCGTGATGGACACATCGTAGCTGCCATACTCACTGAAGAACTCGCCTTGGTCGAGATAGGAAATGGGGTGCCACCCCTTGCGGTCGTAAACCGCAGGCTTGGGAAACCATTGTGAGATGAAGTATGCCTGGCCGGTATGTCCCAGCCGTGAAAACACCTTGGGCACTTTTACCCTAAACGGCGTGGTGAGCACCAGTTTTTGTCCGGGCAGCAGCCATTTTGGCAGGTCTATGCGCGCGATGTCGGGTGCAGCGTCAGACGCAAAATATTCCACATTCTTGTCGTCGGCCTTAAAATCGAGGCTGTCTATATACCCTTTATCGGAGGCCTTGGAGTAGTAAAAGGCGGTGTTCCCATTCTCGTCCTCCTGCATGGCAAATGGGGTATGGTCATTTTTATAGGCGTTTGGCCAAAGGTGCACATAGAGGTAACGCAGGGTATCGGGAGAGTTGTTGGTATAGGTGATGCGTTCAAAACCATCCAAAACATGAGCAACGTCATTCAATTTGACGTCCAACTTTACATCAACCCGCTGTTGCCAATAAGCCTGCCCATTTGCAGTTATAGAGCCGGCTACGGCCATCATCATCAACATGTGCCTCATGCCGCTAAAGTAAAGCATTTTGTGATACACTTGTACCCGCTTTAAGACCTCTGGCACAGGGGTGTATGGCACGTCAAAGAAACCCATGGGCGACCCAACAACAATTGCAAAAACATCGTTAAATAGCCAAAAGGCCACGGCCCGTTGGTAAAATGGACTGTTTTTTGTTACCTTTGTATTACAAGTAAATTTAAATTTATGGACTACAATCAAAGAAACCAATCATTTTCCAACTACACAGTTTTAGACAGCAACCCCATAAGTGGGGAGCGTACGGTTGCCAAGAAATTTATGGCCAATGTGTTCGCTTGGATGTTCTTGGCCTTGGGCCTTTCGGCATTCATGGCTTACCTCTTCGCGAATAACGACACCCTGCTCAACATGCTCTATGTGCAAACCGAACGCGGCATGAGCATGAGTGGCTTGGGTATGCTCGTGGCGTTTGCACCACTCGGCTTTGTCCTTATTATGTCTTTCGGCTTCAATAGGTTGTCGCGCGTGGTACTCACGGCCTTGTTCGTAGCCTATGCAGCGTTATTCGGCATGAGTATGAGTGTAATTTTATTGGCCTATACAGCCGGCTCCGTCATTGGGTGTTTCGCTTCAGCATCGGTGATGTTCGGCGTTATGGCCTTGATGGGATATACTACCGAGAAAGACCTTACCTCCTTCGGCCGTATCTTGTCTATGGGCCTCATCGGCATGGTTGTAGCCATGGTCATCAACATGTTTATGCACAGCAATGGACTGGATATGATCATCAGCATTTTTGGTGTGGCCGTTTTCACGGGCCTTACCGCCTACGACGTGCAAAAACTGAAGAGGATTGGTGCGGGTATCGAGTATGACGGTGCCAGTGCAAACGATGCCGGCAAACTCGCCATCATGGGTGCGCTGAGCCTGTATCTGGATTTCGTCAACCTCTTCCTGTTCCTCCTCCGCCTTTTCGGCAACCGAAGGAACTAATTTTTGTCAATCGATTTATGCAACAGGCAGCCCCAAGCTGCCTGTTGCCATATCTGCCCCACCCTATGTCGGACTTTTTGAGAAAACTGCTAGCTGCACCCTTCGTCATGCTCATAAAGGTGTATCAGTGGTGCATATCGCCTTTCTTGGGTGCCAATTGCCGTTTTACACCCACATGCAGTGCTTACGCAATTGAGGCGTTGCGAAAGTATGGCCCTTTAAAGGGCGGCTATTTGGCCATCAAGCGCATCTCCTCCTGTCACCCCCGTGGCAGGAGCGGGTATGACCCTGTGCCGTGAGGGTTTGGGTAAAATAAGGTTCAATATTACCTTTTGGGGATGCATAGTTAGTTTTTCCCTTTCAAATCTATTCCCTGTAAAACCCCAAAGCTGGCTTCCCAAAATCAAGTAGCAAAAGAAAAACAATTGAGGCATAAATGCTTCATTTGTTTCGTAACACTGCCTAAGGGTCGCGTTTCCCGCAGGGTTAGGCATTCCCCTTTACCCAATCCGCCCTTTTTATGCTAGATTTGGCTCATGTTTAGGGAGGCGTTTTGGGGTTGCATCGTGCTTATTGGGCTTGCAGGCTTCTCGCAAGCGGGTGCCCAGCCCACCCTACCGGGCCTTGATGTGCATGGGGTAAAAGATGGAGTCTGTGTGTCTTGGACTTGCCAATACGGCAATTTGGCGATGATTGCCGTGGGGCGTTCCACCGATAGTACAGGCATTTTCCCCGCTATTGGCACGCTGTCCAAACCCAAAAAAGGCGTTCTGAAATATACCGACACCGATCCCCTTCCGGGCCGTAGTTATTATCGGTTGCAGATCGTGTTTGCCTCCGGATTAAAGTGGAATAGCGATTGTGTAGCGGCGGTGCAACCCAATGCGAAGCCAAGGGTTCCTACGGCACAAGTACAACCCATAGTACCAGATCTTGTTAGCGTCCACCAGCCCGGTGCGGGCAACGCAGTCGGTGTCCCGTCAAAGGCCATATTGGAGTCTATGTTTGTCCCCACTGCGCCAATACCGACCAATCCGAAACCACATCAGCCTAAGCTACCCACGTTCGAGGGTGTAAAGGTGGATACGGGGGTCCCGAAACCCACCGTAAAGTTCATTGACCCCATCCGCGACTCTGTAGGAATTGCCGATGTCTTTATCGAATCCAAGTTTTTTACAATTGACCCCATTACAAAAGGAGTGAACATTTCATTGCCACTCGACGTAAAAACGGCACACTATGCGCTGAGGATTTACGATGCGGGCAACAAGTTGGTGTTACAAATTCCGCATCTCGACGAACCGTATATCATAATGGACCGTCGAAATTTCCGAAAGAATGGGGTATACCTGTTTGTATTGAAAAAAGACGGACTAGAATTGGAGCGGGCGAACCTCTCGATAGAATAAGAAGTTCACTTTGGGTCGGCCCAGAATTCATCGTTTGATTGCGTTTCCAACATTTGTGCCCACTCGGGACCTAAGCGGATGGATTGCCCCATGAACAGCTTCATCATCTGAACCATCTCCTCGGCATGCCAAGAATAGACGCCGGCCGCGAAATAGA
>CAIVHI010000178.1 GCA_903905685.1 uncultured Bacteroidota bacterium
ATTCAGGAGTTGATCAACAACATCGCAAAAGCATATGCCGGTTTGTCGGTATTTGCCGGTGTTGGCGAGCGTACTCGTGAGGGTAACGACCTGATGCGTGAAATGATTGAAGCCGGTATCGTTAAATATGGCGACAAATTCAAACACAGCATGGAAGAAGGCGGTTGGGATTTGTCTTCCGTCGATATGGAAGGCTTGAAAGACAGTAAGGCTACTTTCGTATTCGGTCAGATGAACGAACCACCCGGTGCCCGTGCCCGTGTTGCCCTGTCGGGCCTCACCGTGGCGGAATATTTCCGCGATGGCGATGGTACAGGCAAGGGTAAGGACATCCTTTTCTTCGTAGACAACATCTTCCGTTTCACCCAAGCGGGTTCCGAACTTTCGGCCCTGCTCGGCCGTATGCCCTCGGCTGTGGGTTACCAACCTACTCTGGCTACAGAAATGGGTCTGATGCAGGAACGTATCACTTCTACCAAGAACGGCTCTATCACCTCGGTACAAGCGGTTTATGTACCTGCGGATGACCTTACCGATCCGGCTCCTGCAACAACGTTTGCCCACTTGGATGCCACAACGGTATTGGACCGTAAGATTGCGGATTTGGGTATATATCCTGCGGTTAACCCGTTGGAGTCCACGTCGCGTATCCTTACGCCCATCATCGTTGGCGACCTCCACTACAATTGCGCCAACCGTGTAAAAGGTATTTTGCAACGCTACAAGGAATTGCAAGACATCATCGCGATTCTCGGTATGGATGAATTGAGCGAAGAAGACAAACTCGTCGTGTCTCGTGCACGTAAGGTGCAACGTTTCCTTTCTCAACCCTTCCACGTGGCCGAGGCGTTTACCGGTCTGAAAGGCGTATTGGTACCTATCGAGGAAACCATCCGCGGCTTCAACATGATTATGGACGGAGAAGTAGACGGTTATCCTGAAGCAGCCTTCAACTTGGTGGGTTCTATCGACGATGCCATTTTGAAGGGCAAAAAATTGATGGAACAAGCCAAAAACTAATTTGTTTGGCTCCGGTAGTGTCGGAGGCGACGGTCATGTTTCATTGTTGAAGAAAAACCATACACCAATATGCAGTTAGATATTTTGACGCCGGAGAGTAAAGTGTTTTCCGGTAAAGTATATGGAGTCCAGTTGCCCGGTACCGATGGCTCATTCGAGGTGTTGGATCATCACGCGGCAATGATTGCCTCCTTGAAGAAAGGCAAAATGAAGATTTTGAAGGAAAAAGGGGCTACCGAATCTTATGAAATCTCGTCGGGCTTCGTAGAAATTCTAAACAACAAGGCTACCATCCTCATCGAAAACGCGACTTCGCTGGGTTAGAGTGGTGCCCAACCAAAATATTCGACCGACTTATGGGATATGCTCCCGTAAGTCGGTCGATTTTTTTTAGTTCATTTTTCCCGAAATGGGGGTAAATTTGCAGAGAACAACAATAACAACACAACGGCGTGATAGATCAAACATCCAATTCACTTAACGACTTGGAAGCAGTGCTGGTAGGGGTGGTTACCAAGGAACAAACGGAAGCACGCCTGAAGGAATACTTGGGCGAATTGGCCTTTCTGGCCGATACTGCGGGCGCTATTGCAGTTAAGACCTTCATCCAGAAACTCCCGAATCCCGATAGCCGCACATTTGTGGGCAAGGGTAAGTTGCAGGAAATTACCGAATACGTAAAAGCACGAGGCATTGGCTTGGTGATATTTGATGACGAACTTACAGGCTCACAAATAGGCAACATTCAGGAAGAGACCGGGGTAAAGGTGATAGACCGTACCGACCTCATTCTGGACATATTCGCATCTCGCGCCAAGACGGCATCGGCCAAAGTACAGGTAGAACTGGCACAATACCAGTATATATTACCGCGCCTCAAAGGCATGTGGAAACACCTGGAACGGCAGGGCGGAGGCATTGGAAGCAGGGGACCGGGAGAAACGGAAATTGAAACCGATAGGCGGATTGTAAAGGATAAAATAGCCTTGCTGCGGAAACGGTTGGGCGAGATAGACAAACAATCGGCCACTCAGCGCAAGGAGCGGGGCACCTACATACGGGTGGCACTGGTGGGCTATACCAACGTGGGTAAAAGCACCCTGATGAACATCCTCAGCAAATCCGACGTATTTGCCGAAAACAAGCTGTTTGCCACACTCGACACTACGACTCGGAAAATAGTTTACGAGCAAACCCCGTTCTTGCTGAGCGATACTGTGGGCTTCATCCGCAAGCTGCCCCACCACTTGGTGGAGAGCTTCAAGAGTACCCTCGATGAGGTGCGCGAGGCTGACTGTCTGCTGCATGTGGTAGACATATCGCATCCCGGTTATGAAGACCAAATAGGGGTGGTGAACAAAACCCTGCAAGACATTGGAGCGTTTGATAAACCCATCATAACCATTTTCAACAAAATGGACATTTACGAAAAAGAAGCGTTCGACCCTTGGTTGGAAGAGTCGGTGAAGACCGAACTCCTCAACCAGCTCGACGCGAGGTGGCAGCACCTCACCAATAATGGAGCTATCTTCATTTCGGCAACCGAGCGGCGCAATATCGATGGTCTTCGACAAACGATATTGGAAAAAGTGAAGGCCCTATATGAAGAACGTTATCCCTACCTCACCAATTTCTATTGAGCACCTTGCGTGCACTACATTTGGCTTATCGTTGTGATGTCGGCCCGTCAAAGTGTGCTAAAATTGCCGCACAATTTTTATTTCTAAATTTAAGCGCATGATGTTCAGGCTCGTACTGATATTGGGTTTATTGATTCTCGCGGAGTTTTACAGCTTTGTGGTGGTACGCTCTGCCGTGGCGGGCATGTCGGGCGGGTGGGGCAAGGGCCTTATGGCAGCCTATGTGGCCATAACTGCCGCTAGTTGGATGGGTTTTGCGTTGATGCGGCGCATCAATTGGAACAACATGCCACACATGGTACGCAACCTCTACATGGCATTCGTCTTAGGCATATTGGTTGGCAAAATCCTGATTCTGTTGGTGATGTTGGTTGACGATGGCCGTCGGCTCGTTATGAAAGCACTCTCCGCAGGCGGTCAGCAAGTGGCCTTGGATGCCGATGGAAAGATTGGCCGGTCGGTATTCTTAAAGCAGTTGGCTTTGGTAATGGGCGGTATCTCGGTGCTGGGTTTCGCTTGGGGCATCCGTAACCGCTACCGTTACCAAATAAGGAACATCAAATTGACTTTCGACAACCTCCCCAAGAACTTCAAGGGGCTAAAGGCCGTACAGATATCGGATATTCACGTGGGTAGTTTCGACAATTATGAAGCAGTTGAAAGTGGCGTGAAGATGATCATGGACTGCAAGCCCGACATCATTTTCTTTACAGGTGACTTGGTGAATAATCAAGCCGTGGAAGTAGACGAACGCTATCGGCAAATATTCTCCAAATTGAAAGCCCCTATGGGTGTATATTCGGTTTTGGGCAACCACGACTATGGCGATTATGTTGAATGGCCCGATGAAACGGCCAAAAATCAAAATTTGGATGCACTTAAGGCCACGCACGGGCATATGGGTTGGCGGTTGCTCATGAACGAGCACTTAGTATTTGAGCGCGACGGAGAAAAAATCGCCGTGGTGGGTATCGAAAATTGGAGTAATAAGGCCCGTTTCCCCAAATATGGCGACATGAAGATGGCTACTTTGGGTTTACAGGAAAAACAAGTCCCCTTCAAAATATTGCTGTCTCACGACCCTTCTCATTGGGATGCTCAAGTTCGCTCGGAGTATCCCGATATCGACTTGACGTTAAGTGGACACACACATGGCATGCAGTTTGGCGTAGACAGCAAATTCCTGAAATGGAGCCCGGTGCAATACGTATACGACAAATGGGCAGACGTTTATAAAGAAGGTAAGCAATATCTATATGTGAACCGCGGCTTCGGCTTCATCGGTTATCCCGGCCGATTAGGCATATTGCCAGAAATCACGCTGTTCGAGTTTGCTTGATTTTGAGCTCCGTGCTAAACTGAAAAAGCCGAGATAGATAACGTTGAATTCATGTAAATTTCTTCTGGCGTAAAGAAACACACTGAAATATGTGTTAATTGTTTTAGCATGTATTATATTGCGACCGGTTCTCGGCTTGCCTTCGAGGTGGTGATGGTCATCCATTCCGTATAGGTGGTGCCGTGGCGTAAAACGAGTGTTGCACATACAAACAAGTATATTGAGATATTTCGGGGCCTTGATGGTATGCCTGATGTCCTCGGTTGGTGTGATTTCCGGGCAAATCATTAACACGATTGCGGGCTCCGGATTGCATGGATACGCGGGTAATGGCGATGCAGCAACTACAGCAGAGCTGTTTTACCCCACAGGTATCGCTATTGATAATGCGGGCAACATCTTCTTTGCCGACCAAAACAACAACCGCATCCGCCGAATCAGCAACAGCTATGTCATCTCCACCTTTGCCGGTGGCGACACCTTCGGATATTCGGGCGATGGACATGTAGCGGTGGCTGCCAGCCTTACTACACCTACAGGGGTTGCCGTTGATGGCAATAGGCGTGTGTATATAGCAGACTATGGCAACAATTGCATTCGTATGGTGGACAATGACGGCCTCATGCACACCTTTGCCGGCACGGCTCAAAATGGTTTTGGCGGAGACGGTGGCCCAGCTACCGCCGCGATGCTCAACAACCCCATCAGCGTAGTTGCCGATATGGCCGGCAACGTCTTCATTGCCGACCACGGCAACAACCGCGTCCGTAAGGTGGATCGTAACGGCATCATCACCACCATCGCCGGTAGTGGCGAAGACGGAGGTGGCAATAAGGGTGATGGTGGCCCCGCCACGCTGGCCTCGTTTGCCATGCCTACGGGTATAGCCTTGGATAGAGCCGGTAATCTATTTATTGCCGATGCCGTGAACGGATACATCCGCAAGGTGACTACAGATGGCATCATGCACACCGTTGCGGGCAACGGCAGCAGCGGCTATAATGGTGATGGCGGTATGGCTACCGCTGCCAAGCTGTTTCTACCTTGGAGTATTGCCATAGACCAAAACGATAACCTCTACATAGCCGACCAAAACAACAATCGCGTGCGGAAGGTGAACAGCGCCGGTATCATCTCCACCTATGCAGGAGTGGGCCATATGGGCTATTCGGGCGATGGTGGCTGCGCCAATGCGGCTGAGCTGAGTTATCCTTGGGGTATCGCGGTAGATGGGA
>CAIVHI010000179.1 GCA_903905685.1 uncultured Bacteroidota bacterium
GCCACAAACTTCACCCGCTCCCGCCCACGGGTAAAAAAGTGCCAGTTGCCATCATAGGTGATCCGCTTTGGGCACAGCTTGTTGCCCACCGTTTCCTCCACCACCCCCATCACCACATCAAAGTCGTACAGGAGGGTGTGATACGATAAGGAATAGTCTCGGGCCAGTACTGCATAGTCGGCGGCACGAAACGTGGTATTCAAGTAGTTGTAAACCACTTTGTCGGCATAATCGGGCTTCGGCACAATTTTGAAAACATAGCACGGCACCCCCGCCACCGTATCTTGCCTGATGCTGAACGTGTACTTATGCCGCTCCGATTCATCGAAAATAGCGGCCCTGTCGCCCATCAGCGGCACGCCCTCCACCTTCGCCCCCGGGTTGAAAATCAACTGTTTCAGCTTCCATTTTTCCTTTTCAATGCGGCTGCTGCCCCGCTCTCCCAGCCCGTTGCCGACCACATCGGTCTCATTGCACACGGGCTTGTGCGCCAAAAACAGATAGTCGTATAGTTGTGCGGTGTAATAATTGTAGCCGCCATCCATGGCATAAAAATCGCCCGTTGCTTTCTCGTCTCGAAATTCATCTACCCGGCATCCTCCTTTACTTATGCGCTGAACAGCCGTGCTGCTGTAGGTTGCCGTAAGTGCGTGGTCGGCATCATAGCACTTAATGTCGTTGTGGTACACACACTGTACCACGTGCATGCTTTTGAAGCTTTTGTAAAAAGTCGTGTCGTTCTGCACCCTCCTGATGAATGCCGCTACGTCGAAACCCGTGCGCACCAATACTTCATCAAGCACTACCGCCGTATCGAATCGGCTCCTGTAGGGTGCCTCTTGGGCTGCTGCAGGCGTAAAAAAACCTACCAACGCCATTGCGACAGCCGACACCAAGCACCTGAACCCGCTAAGAAATCGGCCCTGCATAATGGTTCGTCAATGTATGTTTTGGGATGATTCCTTAAGGTAGCGCATCATCATCTCGGCCATGACCAAGTCTTCGGGAGTGGTAATTTTAAAGTTGCCGCGCTCCCCCTCAGTCAATGAAATACGGACACCTGCCGCTTCCAAAACGGTGGCTTCATCGGTAAACTCGGGCCGGTATTCCCCGGTAAATGCGATATCGATATAGTCGGTCAAAAAGACTTGGGGAGTTTGAACGATGCGGAGTTTGGACCTATCCACCGGCACGGTTCCACTACCGGCATCCATCCTGATGCTGTCGGACACCGGTACTCCCGGTATGCCCACCCCGCCGGCAATTGCGGCATCGTAGCACCTGCTAATCAAGTCGGGAGTCACAAACGGGCGTGCCCCATCGTGCACAAAAACCACACCCCTACCCGATACGGCCTCCAAACCCCTCAAAACACTCTCATATCGGGTCTCACCACCCACCGCAACGGCGAAGTCGTCCACCTCCGGAAATTCATCCATCAGCGCGATACCGAAGGCCAAGTAATCCTCGGGAACCACCAAAATTATATGCACGTCGGGAAAGGCCTCGCAAAATGCGGCTATGGAGTAGTACAAAACCGGGCGACCGGCAAGGTCAACAAACTGTTTGGGCACATCGCCCCCTACTCTCAGCCCTTTGCCACCGGCTACAATGACCGCATACTTTTGCAGGTCCACCTCATTGCCCATTTCCATCTCGCCGTCCAGGTCCATCTCGCTGTCCATTTCCATCATCGATAGTGTTTAGAAATCAATTGTATTGACCCGACTCAAAGCCTAAATCGGCGATCAATTGGTTGCCATCGGCAGCAGTCGTGGCCAGCACGTCGCAACGGTTGTTCCATACGTTGTCGGCGTGCCCCTTAACCCAGACAAACCTGATGCGGTGGCGTTTGTAATAATCCAAAAACTTCATCCAGAGGTCTGCGTTTTTCTTGCCAGCAAACCCCTTTTTCACCCAGCCAAACACCCATTTCTTTTCCACGGAGTTCACGATGTATGCCGAATCGGTATAGATAACGATGTCTAAGCCATCGCGCTTCAACACACCCAGTGCGGCCAGCACCCCCATCAACTCCATGCGGTTGTTGGTGGTGTTGCGGTAGCCCTGCGACAATTCCTTTTTTGCACCGCCCCACTGTAAAATGGCACCGTAACCGCCGCGCCCCGGGTTGCCCCTCGACGAGCCGTCGGTATAAATAATCAGGCTGCTGTTTTGATCCATAGCTGCGCTATCACAAATATTCTTGGGTTACTCCCACTTAAACGTCTTCCCGGCAATGGCATAAACCACCACACCCCATACGAGCATGACCAGCAAATCCATCCGCAGCTCCCAAAATCCTGCCCCATCAAACGCAATTCTCCGCAGCGCGTCGTTGAGATAGGTTAGTGGCAGAATCCTGCAAAACGGCTGTAGCCATTTAGGGAAAGCATCTATGGAAAAGAACGTGCCCGCAAGTAGGAACTGGGGGAGCACAACAAGATTCGAAAACGGAGGTATAGCCGATTCGCTTTTCACGATACCGCTGATGATGAAGCCAAAACCCATGAATATCAGGAGTGCCAATGCACAAACGGCCAGCATCTCGAAGAAGGTGAGGACACCATGCACCAACGTGAAACCAAATGCAAAGTGCCCCAGCAAAATGATGACCACCGACCCGAGTATCTGGAACATCATACGTGCAAGCCCCTCGCTGAGCACAATGACTTCGCGGCGCACCGGCGTGGCGAAGAACCGCTTCAAAACCAAGGTTTGCCGTAGGTTGTAAAACACAAATGCGGTGCCGAAGACACCGGCGGCAAGCATGGAAAAGCCTAATTGGCCGGGCAGAATGAAGTCGATAGTCTTATACTCCCGCATGGTGGAGAGGCTCATTTGGATATCCACCATGTCTTTTTGCCGTTTCTGTATCTCGGGGTCCATTTGGCTTACAATGGTGCCCAAGGTAGCCTTCAATTGGGTCGCTTTGTCTACCACCGTAGAGACGGAATTCATCGTGATGAGGTATTCGGGATGCACGCCCGGAGCCTGTTGCTTGGTGCCGATGGTGGCAACGATGTCGCCTTGGCGAAACAATTGGGCAACTTGTGCAGAGTCGTCTGCCTTAACCCACTTCAACACATTGATGCGGTGCAGGATTTGGTACAGATTCGAAGTGGTGTCGCAACCGGGAGTATCGGCTACCGAAAAATGGAAGTTGCCCGAATTGCCGATAAAGCCGAACACCAAAATAAAGACCATAGGGAAGGCTATGGTGAAAACGATTGCCGAGGGACTTTTAAAGATAGATTGCAAACTGGCCTTGGTGAGTGCCCGCAGCGCCCGCATGTTACTATAGTTCGCCATGATTTCCCGTCGATTAACGTGCGCAAATGTACGCAACCCTGCCGGTATCGCAAGAGTTGGAGCAAGACTTGGGCTATCGGCATGGGAAGGGGACCTATGGGCACAAAAAAACCGCTCCTTTGAGGGGAGCGGTTTTTTCTATATCCTTTGAGGAATATTACTTTACGATTTCGGTAACTTGACCGGCACCTACAGTCCTACCACCTTCACGGATGGCGAACTTCAAACCTTTGTCCATCGCGATGGGAGCGATGAGCTTTACGGTGAGGCTGATGTTGTCGCCTGGCATAACCATTTCCACACCTGCGGGCAGTGTACACTCACCGGTAACGTCCGTAGTACGGAAATAGAATTGTGGACGGTATTTGTTGAAGAATGGCGTGTGACGGCCGCCTTCGTCTTTGCTCAGGATGTACACTTCACCTTTGAATTCGGTGTGAGGAGTGATGCTCTTTGGCGCAGTGATAACCATACCGCGGCGAATCTGGCTCTTTTCAATACCGCGCAACAGCAAGCCTGCGTTGTCGCCTGCTTGACCTTGGTCGAGCAATTTTTTGAACATTTCAACGCCTGTGCAAGTAGAGTTCAATGGGTCTTCGTTGAAACCAACGATTTCCACGTTTTCACCTACTTTAATGATACCGCGTTCGAAACGGCCGGTAGCAACTGTACCGCGACCGGTGATAGTGAACACGTCTTCCACAGACATCAAGAAAGGTTGGTCGATGGCGCGGGGAGGCAGCGGGATGTAGCTGTCTACTGCGGCCATCAAATCGTCTACAGCCTTAACCCAAGTTGGGTCGCCGGCGAGTGCGCCTGTTGCAGAACCTTGGATAACGGGAGTATTGTCGCCGTCATAACCGTTCTTGGTGAGCAATTCGCGGATTTCCATTTCAACGAGTTCCAGAATTTCCGGATCGTCAACCAAGTCAACCTTGTTCATGAAAACCACCATACGGGGAACACCTACTTGGCGAGCCAACAGGATGTGTTCACGAGTTTGGGGCATTGGGCCGTCTGTTGCAGCTACAACGAGGATGGCACCATCCATTTGGGCAGCACCGGTAATCATGTTCTTTACGTAGTCGGCGTGGCCTGGGCAATCAACGTGCGCATAGTGGCGGTTGGTTGTTGCGTATTCTACGTGCGCAGTGTTGATGGTGATACCGCGTTCTTTTTCTTCAGGAGCAGCATCGATTTCGTCATAACCTTTTTTCTGAGCCAAACCCCTTGAGGAAAGGATGGTGGTTATGGCTGCGGTCAAAGTGGTTTTGCCATGGTCAACGTGGCCGATGGTCCCGATGTTTACGTGGGGCTTCTCCCGCTTGAAGGTCTCTTTTGCCATTGTTATTTAGTTTTAAATTTGTTTTTAAATGTTTGTTTGTTATTGCAACACCAATTGAGGTGTTATTTACTTGAAATGGGTAACGGGTGCCATGCAAAGCATGACTCCCCTCAACAATCACTAAATGTCTTGGATGCGGCCCGGCGATTGTTGCAGCCGGGCCGTATCCGTTTGGAGCTGTTAGGCAGGATTGAACTGCCGACCTCTTCCTTACCAAGGAAGTGCTCTACCACTGAGCTACAACAGC
>CAIVHI010000180.1 GCA_903905685.1 uncultured Bacteroidota bacterium
AAGTGGATCAACAACCGCCAAATTGAAGCTGCACGTCAGGCGCTTACGCGGCACATGAAACGCGAAGGTAAAGTTTGGATACGCATATTTCCCGACAAGCCCATCACCCGCAAGCCTGCTGAAGTGCGTATGGGTAAGGGTAAAGGTAACTTGGAATTCTGGGCTGCCGTTGTGAGGCCGGGATTGATGTTGTTCGAAATTGAAGGCGTTCCGTTGGCCGTTGCCCAGGAAGCGTTTGAGCTCGCTTCTCAGAAATTGCCCATCAAAACCAAGTTTGTGGTCCGTCATGACTACGCCGGTGCATAAGGTGCCTGGTTTGGTAGGGGCAGAAAAGTAGAAAAAGATTGTAAAAGTTAGATGCCGCGAGGCGGACGAAACGTCGGGCGGCACAAAAGTCAAATAAAATGGCAAGCAGGAAAAATATCAAGGCAGACGACTATAGGTCGTTGGATACCGAAGCCCTCGTTGCGCGTATTGCGGAAGAAGAGATGCGCCTGAAGAGGACCAAGTTCAGCCATGCGGTGAATCCCATCGAGAATCCTCTCGTAATTAGGGAGCAACGCCGTCAGCTGGCTCGATTGAAAACCGAGAAGCGCAAAAGGGAAATAGGATTTTAACAAATTAAGATGTCGACTATGACTACCGAAAGAAAAAGCAGGAAAACCCGTATCGGGATTGTGAGCAGCGACAAGATGATGAAGACCATCACCGTCAATGTGGAACGTAAAATCAAGCACCCGATTTACGGCAAGTTCCTTAAAAAGACGACGAGTTTTCATGCTCATGACGAGGACAATACTGCCGGTATAGGCGATGTTGTAAAGATCATGGAAACCCGCCCGATGAGCAAAACAAAGCGCTGGCGCCTTGTAGAAATTATTGAAAAAGCTAAGTAACATTTTAAGATGATACAACAAGAATCCCGGCTTAACGTAGCCGACAACAGTGGTGCGAAGGAAGTACTTTGCATCCGCGTGTTGGGAAATTCAGGACAGGACTATGCAGGTATCGGCGATAAAATCGTCGTAACGGTTAAGGATGCGCTCCCCGGTGGTGGTGTGAAGAAAGGTACCGTTTCGAAAGCCGTAATCGTCCGCACCAAAAAGCAACTTCGTCGCAAGGATGGTTCATACATCGCGTTCGACGATAATGCGGTGGTACTTTTGAACAATTCCGACGAACCCCGCGGTACACGTATTTTCGGCCCCGTGGCCAGGGAATTGCGCGACAAAGGATACATGAAAATTGTTTCACTCGCCCCCGAAGTATTGTAATAATTGTTGTACCTTTGCAGCCCGTTTTAAAACAAGGTGCTTAGGCAACTTAAACAATAAGTATTGTGAAAAAGAGATTTCAACCGAAGTTCAACATCAAGAAGGGTGACAACGTCGTGGTAATATCCGGCGATGACAGGGACAGGTCTGCTCCGAAAGTAGTCCTTGCCGTGAACCCAACTGAGGGGCGCATTCTTGTGGAAGGCGTCAATATGGTGACCAAACACCTCAAGCCGAATGCACAGAACCCCCAAGGTGGCATTGTGAAGGAAGAGGCATTTATCAATATCTCCAACGTCATGTTGTGGGATGCCAAGACAAAGAGTCCTGCACGTGTCCGCCGTGAACGTACAGAGACCGGTTTTGTAAGGATTTCTAAAAAATCAGGGGAGGTTATAAAATAATGTCAACGACTACATATATCCCGCGTTTACACGTGAAGTATAGGAGCGAAGTAGTTCCTACGCTCATGAAGAAGTTTGGGTACAAGACTGTCATGCAGTGTCCTAAACTGGTCAAGATTTGCCTAAACCAAGGCGTTAAGGGCTCAACGTCCGATAAGAAATTGATCGATGAGGCTGTTAAGGAAATGACCACCATCAGCGGTCAGCAGGCGGTTTCGACGATGTCTAAAAAGGACATTTCCAATTTCAAGCTTCGTAAGAACATGCCTATCGGTTGTCGCGTTACCCTGCGCAACGTGCGTATGTACGAATTTTTGGATAGGTTCATCTCCGTTTCTTTGCCCCGCGTCCGCGATTTCAAAGGTATCGGCGAGAAGTCTTTCGACGGTCGTGGCAACTACACGCTTGGCGTTAACGAACAAATCATTTTCCCTGAAATCAATATCGACAAGATATCGAGGATCAGCGGTATGGATATAACGTTTGTGACCACTGCCCGTACGAACGAGGAAGCTTACGAATTGTTGAAAGAGCTCGGAATGCCGTTTGTGAACATGACTAAAACCGGCGGAAACTAATCATCAGACCAGGAAGCAATTCCGAATCATACCTTAACAAATTATGGCTAAAGAATCGATAAAGGCTAGGCAGAGGAAACGCGAGAAGATGGTCGCGAAATATGCCGCTAAACGTGCAGCACTTAAAGCAGCAGGTGATTATGCCGCGCTGGACCAATTGCCTAGGAACGCGTCTCCTGTGCGTTTGAGGAATCGTTGCCAGCTCACCGGCCGTCCAAGGGGTTATATGCGTCACTTCGGCATTTGCAGGAACATTTTCCGCGACATGGCGTTGGATGGCAAAATTCCCGGCGTAAGGAAGGCAAGTTGGTAGTCGCAATGGCGATAGAAGTTTCAAAGTCAGTAACTAACTGATACTCGTAACAAAATTTTACTTAATAATAATGGTAACAGATCCAATAGCAGACTTTTTGACGCGCATTCGTAATGCACAGATGGCGCGTCACCGTATAGTTGAAATTCCGGCTTCGAATGTCAAGAAGCGTATGACGGAAATACTCTACAATAAGGGATATATCCTCAAATATAAGTTTGAGGAAGACAACAAGCAAGGCCTCATCAAGATAGCATTGAAGTATGATATGGCTACCAAGGAGCCGGCAATACGTTCATTAGAGCGTATCAGTCGTCCGGGTTTGCGCCACTATGCAAAGCCCGCAGACATCCGTAGGGTTCAAAACGGGCTCGGTATCGCGATTGTGTCTACATCGAAAGGTGTTATGACCGATAAAGAAGCGAAAGCCCAGAATGTGGGTGGTGAAGTGATGTGTGAAATCTTTTAATAACTACAGGCAACTTTGTTGCCTTTTTTCGATAACGGCTGACCATATAAGTTCACTATACGGTAACTGAAAACAGCCACTAAACAAAGCAAGAATGTCTCGTATAGGTAAAAAGCCCGTCGAACTTGTTTCGGGCGTAACCATTAAAGTGACTCCGGCCAACGAAGTCATTGTGAAGGGTCCCAAAGGGGAACTCAAACAAACAATTGACCGTGATATCAATGTCGCCGTTGAGGGTAATCAAATTTTGGTGGGTCGTCCCACAGACCAAATCAGGCACCGCGCCCTTCACGGTTTGTACCGTGCCCTTATCTCCAACATGGTTGTTGGGGTAACTACCGGGTTCAAAAAGGAAATGGAGCTTGTAGGTGTGGGTTATCGTGCTGCCGTAACCGGCCAAATTATCGATTTGGCGTTAGGTTACTCGCATAACATCATTTTCGAAATGCCCAATGAAATCAAGGCTTCAGCCATCGCTGAGAAGGGTCAGAATCCACGTATCATATTGGAGTCTATCGACAAGCAATTGTTGGGTCAAGTAGCGGCCAAACTGCGTAGCCTCCGTAAGCCTGAGCCGTACAAAGGAAAAGGTGTCAAATACTCCGACGAAGTGGTTCGCCGCAAAGCGGGTAAATCTGCAGGCAAGTAAGTACTGCGGTGGGGTAAGTAAGGTTTTTAAAAATATTTTTAGTACAATTAAACAACTCGGTAGCCGCCTGTTGGCGAGCCCGTAAAAAAATAGTAAGATGGCAACAGATCCGAAAGTCATACGCCGCCAGAAATTGCGTTGGCGGATTAGAAGGAGAGTAACAGGCACTGCTGAGAAGCCGCGCTTGTCGGTTTTCCGTAGCAATAGCGATATTTATGTACAACTCATCGACGATGTTGCGGGTTTGACACTGGTCGCCGCAAATACCCGTCAGAAGGATTTGGTTGGAGCTACTGGTACCAAGGTGGAAAAGTCGATGAACGTTGGTAAGGCTATTGCTCAAAAGGCAACGGCACTCGGTATCACTGCTTGCGTGTTCGATCGTGGCGGGTATCTCTACCACGGACGTGTAAAGGCGGTTGCAGATGGAGCCCGTGAAGGAGGTTTGAAATTCTAACTGTAACTCGAAACAAGAAACAATAAAAAGAATTTGTGCCCTCTCGGGGGCTTAATAATCAAGACATGGCAAAAACTAATTTTAACAGGGTAAAGGGTGGTGATTATGATCTTCATGAGAAGGTAGTAGCCATCAACCGCGTTGTGAAAACCACAAAGGGCGGCCGTGCGTTCAGTTTCTCTGCACTCGTTGTAGTAGGAAACGGTAACGGCGTGGTTGGCCACGGGTTGGGCAAAGCCAAAGAAGTTCAAGAAGCCATTACCAAGGGCATTGATGACGCCAAGAAGAACCTCATCAAAGTTCCCGTAATGCACGGCACCATTCCTCACGATCAATTGGCGAAAGAGGGTGCGGCCAAGGTGCTCATCAAACCGGCGGCTCACGGTACCGGCGTTATTGCGGGTGGCAGTATGCGTGCGGTGTTGGAAGCAGCTGGCATTACCGATGTTCTTTCCAAGTCATTGGGCTCTGCAAATCCCCACAACGTGGTGAAGGCTACCTTCAACGCCTTGGGTATGCTCCGCGAACCGGTGCAAGTTGCAAAGACCCGCAATGTCAACCTGAATAAAGTATTTAACGGATAAATTGGAATTGCCGGAACCCAGGTTCCGGTTTTCCTATATAGTTACAGTATTATGGCAAAGATTAAGATAACACAGGTAAAGAGCGGCATCGACCGCATGGAACGCCAAAAAAGGACGCTCCGCGCTTTGGGTTTGAGGAAGATGCTTGCTACCGTTGAGGTAGAAGCGACTCCCCAAATACTCGGCATGGTAAGGGCAGTACACCATTTGGTGAAAGTTGAAGAAGTACAATAATCATTTTTCATTTTTTTGCGAGCGGTTTTACATTCCGCGCAAGTCTAAAAATCGTAGTTTATGCAGTTGCACAATCTCAAGCCGGCAGCCGGCTCAGTAAAGAAACCCAAAAGGATAGGTCGTGGTGAAGGTAGCGGGCATGGCGGTACTGCAACCCGCGGTAACAAGGGTCAACAGGCCGATACCGGGTATCAGTCTAAGCGTGGTCACGAGGGTGGCCAGATGCCTATCCAACGCCGTATGCCTAAGAGAGGGTTCAAGAACCCTTTCCGTGTTGAATATAAAGTGTTCAACCTTGGCCAAATCGAGCTTTTGGTGGAAAAATACGGTATCAAGGAATTCAACCTCGATACGTTGTATATGAATGGTCTTGTTGGGCGTACCGACTTGGTTAAGATTTTGGGAAGTGGCGAAATGAAAACTCCAC
>CAIVHI010000181.1 GCA_903905685.1 uncultured Bacteroidota bacterium
GCAGCGCTACATTCGAATTCGCCGCCATTTCCTGGCCTTTGTCGCTGTCGTAGTTCGTGAAGAAAACAAACTCGCCGTTTTCCAACCCCTTCAACAATACAATCCTCGCGTGTGGTCTCGACTGTGCGTCTACAGTTGCCAACGTCATTGCGTTCACATCGTGAATCTGCGATTGTTGTGCGTGTTCAAACCAAACTTGGAAAAATGCAATCGGGTCGTCCCCAACGCTGTCCTCGTCCAAGGCAGCCGACATGTAGTCCGTCCGAATGTCGGCTAATCGTAGTGCCATGAGCCGATGTATTATTTATGGTCTTCAGACCCCAAGTATTTTACCATGACGTAAATCAACTCGACAGTCAGAAGAATGGTGAAAAACCACATCAAAGTAGGACCGGAGTTCTTGTTGACACTGTCGTAAAATGCATTCAAAAGTACCATACCAATAGTATTTATTGTTTGAGGCCGCAATATACGTAATTGGGCTGAATCTGTAGGTATCTCCAAAATTCGCCGTAAGTCCCGGCATCTTAAAATGCCTCTTGCAACAAAAATCATGGGATAGGGCACCTTCATTTGGGGTGATGTGGCCGACGTGGTTTCATGTTCGGATGACCCTAAAAAGTAAGAATGTTAGCAAGGAGTGTTCGAGTTTGGGTGCTACTCCCATCATTTAATCGGCTAGAAATACGGATTTTTGTCTTAAATTTCCAAAATATTTTCAACTCAGAATGCTTCATAGGCACATTCCATTCCTCAAAACAGTCTTCGTCTATGCGGTTACCGCATTCGGTGGGCCTCAAGGACACATTGGGATGATGGCTAAGACCTTCGTACAGAGGAGAAAGGATGTTACGGAAGATGAGTTATTGGAGTATAATGCATTCTGTCAGATGCTCCCCGGGCCCTCTTCCACCCAGACCGTTATGCTCATTGCCCTTAAGCGAGGTGGAATCCCCTTGGCAGTGGTCACGTTGCTTTTGTGGATTCTTCCTGCCTGCGTCATCATGGGGGCGTTTTCTTTTTTTATGGCCGACGTGCGGTCAAATGACGGCATCACGGCTATGTTCGCATTCATTAGGCCAATGTCGGTGGGCTTCGTTTGTTTTGCTGCCACCAAAATGATGGGGTCAAGCGTGAAACATATTTCAACCACCTGCATTATGATTGGAGGCTTTTTAGTGACCATCCTATTTCGCTCGCCTTGGGTTTTCCCGATATTATTGGTGCTGTCGGGCACTGTGAGCAATTTCAGCAACCGACGTATTCCGGACTCTCAGGTAAAGCCCAAGAAAATACATTGGAGCAACCTTTGGTTGTTTGGTTCCCTATTCGTTTTGGCCGGTATCCTTAGTGAAACTGCGCGAACAGACCAATGGCTGCACGGCAGGATATTCAACATCTTTGAGAACTTCTACCGCTTCGGTTCCATCGTATTTGGCGGCGGCCAGGCTTTGATGCCCATGATGCTGTTCCAATTCTCCAATACGGCCGCGCCGGTAGTAGATGCGCAAACGTTGATGACCGGATACGGGGTGGTGCAGGCAGTGCCTGGCCCGGTTTTTTCCGTCTGCTCGTTTGTAGGGGGAGAGGCCATGACCGCTTACGGTCCGATTTGGCAGGTTGTAGGTTGCCTCACGGCTACTGTAGCGGTCTTTCTACCCAGTACCCTGCTCCTTTTCTTTTTCTTCCCCATTTACCAAAACCTGAAACACCACGTCATCATTTTCAGGGCTTTGGAGGGCATCAATGCGGTAATAGTCGGCATAATTTGGGCATCTGGGGTCGTCCTTTTTCAGGCTATTTCCCCAAGTGGTACCGCCCAATGGGGCAACATTGTAGTAGTTGGCATTACTTTTTGCGTTTTGATGTTCACACGCATCCGCGCACCTTTCATCGTTCTGGGCTGGCTGCTCATGGGTTTGGTATCGCATGAATGGCTGGTGCACTTCAAGCCGTTTTAGAGGGATGCGGTTAGTGGAAATGGAATTTCCCATATAGGCAATAGACATTTACGAATCGGGTGGGTTGTGCCGGGGTTTTATTTTGAGTGTAAAAGGTAGTAAGTTTACATTTCGAAAATAACGGAAATAGAATGGACTTGGAATTCAATAAAATAGAGGACGCGATGCGGCTTGCAGTAAGCCAAATGCGTCAGCGGCATGGGGTCATCAGCATGGGCGGTGGTAAGAAAGCCATTGAGAAGGCACGTGAAAAAGGTAAACTCACGCCACGTGAACGTATCCAATACTTGATCGACAAGGGGTCGTTTTTTACCGAAATCGGCTCTTTTGCGGGATACGAAATGTATCAAGAGCACGGGGGGTGCCCGGCGGGGGGTACTGTAGCCGGCTTGGGCTATGTTTCGGGCCGCATGTGCGTAATCGTTGCCAACGACAACACGGTTAAGGCGGGTGCCTGGTTCCCCATTACCGGAAAGAAGAATGTACGCATGCAGGAAATTGCCATGGAGAATCACCTGCCGGTCATTTATTTGGTGGATAGTGCAGGGGTATACTTGCCCATGCAGGACGAAATTTTTCCCGACAAAGAACATTTTGGACGCATCTTCCGCAACAATGCGCAAATAAGTGCAATGGGCATTCCCCAAATTGCCGCCGTTATGGGCAGTTGTGTTGCCGGCGGCGCCTACCTGCCCATCATGAGCGACGAAACCTTGATGGTGGAAGGAAATGGTTCCATTTTCTTGGCAGGCCCTTACCTTGTGAAAGCAGCTATCGGCGAAGATGTAGACATCCAGACGTTAGGCGGTGCAAAAATGCATACCGAAGTGAGCGGTATTGCCGACTATAAATTCAAAACCGAGCAAGAATGCTTGGATGCCGTAAAACGCCTCATGGACAAGCTTGGCGACCAACCCAAGGCCGGCTACGACCGTATAAAACCGGCAATGCCGCTACGCGAACCCAATGAAATTTACGGATTGGTTTCTCCCCAAAACAACAAAAACTTCGACATTGTAGATGTCATCAAGTGCATAGTGGACAAATCGGAATTCGACCAGTTTAAGGAAGATTACGGCAAGACCATAGTGTGCGGTTACGCTCGGGTAGATGGTTGGGCGGTTGGCATCGTGGCCAATCAACGGAAGATAGTGAAAAGCGGTAAGGGGGAGATGCAAATGGGCGGGGTCATTTACAATGACAGTGCCGATAAAGCGGCCCGTTTCATTATGAACTGCAACCAAAAAAAGATACCCTTGGTATTCCTGCAAGATGTGACCGGCTTCATGGTAGGCAGTCGCAGTGAGCAATCCGGAATCATTAAAGACGGTGCCAAGCTCGTGAATGCGGTTGCGAACTCGGTGGTACCCAAAATCACCATCGTCATCGGCAATTCTTATGGTGCGGGAAATTATGCCATGTGCGGTAAGGCATACGACCCCCGCTTCATTTACGCTTGGCCTAATGCAAAAATTGCCGTAATGGGGGGAGAACAAGCTGCAAAAACCATCCTCCAAATCCAAGTTGCCGCCCTAAAGTCGAAAGGCGAAACCATCGAGCCTGAAAAAGAAAAGGCACTCCTCAAGGAAATTATGGACCGGTACGACACCCAAACCACGTCCTACTACGCTGCCGCAAGACTTTGGGTTGATGAAATCATCGACCCGGCATCCACGCGCTCGGTAATCTCCGAGGGCCTGAATGCGGCCAACCATGCACGTATCGAAAAGGAATTTAAGACAGGCGTATTTCAAGTGTAGCCCTTCATGATAAACCTTGCCGGTAACCTGAGGGTTGGACGGCTACCCCGATAAAAACCACAAAAATTGAAAGCCCCCGAACCGCTATTGGATTCGAGCGCTTTTCTTATGAAACCCGAAACATATTCGGGAATTAGGATTCCCTTTAGGGGTGCAACTTTTTGAAATTGGCC
>CAIVHI010000182.1 GCA_903905685.1 uncultured Bacteroidota bacterium
ATTGAATATTATTCAATATTTTAAATATTAAATTTCAATTAGCGAATGGGCGCGACTATATGATGGCAGTCGGATTGTCTAACCAATCAAGAATCCGGCTGTTCAGCCATCCCCCGAATCCTCCACCTCTCCCAATACCCACTTTCCCCATCCCCGAAATCCCGCCTATCTTTGCCGGTAAAAAACGACCCGAGTTGCGGTATGTATTCATATTGGTTGTAGTAGGGTGCATCGCGGCCTGCAAGGGGCCCGCAACGGTGAGGGATGCGGTGCCGGAGCATGTCACGTTTACGGAGCATATTGCGCCCATCTTCAACGACCATTGCAATATCTGTCACCGCAAGGGGGGTAATTCCCACATCCCCATTACGGGCTATGCCGATGCCAAGAGCTATGCCTCAGCCATTGCGTTTGTGGTGAAACGGCGCGAGATGCCGCCCTGGCCGGCCGACCCGGCATATAGCCACTTCCTCGGTGAAAAAGTCCTGACTGCCAAAGAGATAGCCACCATCACCAAGTGGGTGGACCAAGGTGCCCAACAGGGCCCGCCCGATAAAATGCCGCCCATGCCCAAGTATCCCGAAGGGTCGGACATCGGTACGCCCGACTTAAGGATACCCGTGCAACCCATCTTGCTGAAGGCCAACAGCACCGACCGCTTCCTGCTGGTAAAGGTGCCCTACGAATTGCCCCGCGATACGTTTGCCACCGTAATTGAATTTCGTCCCGGGCCGGGGAACATCGTACACCACGTGAACGGCGACTTCGTGAAATACCGCTTTGCCGACAAAAAAGATGTGTTCGCCGGGGCGCGGGCTGTGGATATGCGCGAGGATACCTTAGGCCTCATCAAGGCATTCCAAGCCCTCGGTCTGCCTAATGACGATGGCTCCTACCCGGTGCTCCAAAAGTCGGTGGTGAACTACCTGCCGGGCACCGAAGGGCAGATTTATCCCGACGGCATTGGCGGCTATGTGCTGCCGCGCAAGGGAGCATTCCTCCTCAACGACCTCCACTACGGCTACACCGGCAAGGACGATATCTTGGACAGCTCCTACATCAACATTTTCTTCGCCAAAACGCCCCCCAATAGGCCGGTGCTGGAGTTTCAGTTGGGTACCATCGGGGTATCGAAGGTAGAACCCGACATGTTGATTTACCCCAACACCGTGAAACACGTGTTCAGCCGTTTCACCACCCCCATCGACATCAGCATCCTCACCCTCAATCCCCACATGCACCTGCTGGGCAAGAGCTTTAAAGGCTATGCCGTGAAGCCCGAGGGCGACACCATCCGCCTGATTTCCATCCCCCGGTGGGATTTTTCCTGGCAGTATTTCTACACCTTCCCCAAGATGGTGAAGGTGCCGCAGGGCAGCACCATATATGCCGAAGGGGTATACGACAATACCGCCGACAACCTCCTGAACCCGTTCAGTCCCCCGCAGCTCATTACCGACCAGCGCGGTAGCATGCGCGCTACCGACGAGATGTTCCAATTCATCATCACCTACCTGCCTTACCAACTGGGTGATGAAAATATCAGCCTCGACCCGCATCCGAAGCCTGATGCCGGGCATTGATGGCCGCAACGGAGGCTGGAAACCAAGTGGAGGTGCGCCAAATGTTGAAAATTAACGCTTCGGCACGCCCCGCCATTTCGCTTTTTCCCGGTTTTTTCGATACTTTGTGAGGTCAAATTTTTCGTCATGAACAGAGTCGTAAGGAAAGTTGCAGTTATTGGGTCGGGTGTAATGGGGTCGAGGATTGCATGCCATTTTGCAGGTATAGGCGTGCAGGTATTGCTTTTGGATATAGCGAGCGAGATGCCTACCGGCGATGTGGGAAGTGGCGGTGCCGCGGCCCCATTGGCCGTGCGCAACAAAATAGTTAACGATGCCCTTGCGGCCACCATCAAAAGCAAGCCCTCGGCCGTCTATTTCGAGAAAGCCGCTGCCCGTATCACTACAGGCAACACCACCGACGACATCGCGAAAATTGCCAATTGCGACTGGGTCATCGAAGTGGTGGTGGAGCGCCTTGATATCAAGAAAATCGTCTTCGACTCTATAGAGAAGCATAGAAAGCCCGGTACGCTGGTCACCAGCAACACCTCCGGCATACCCATACACCTGATGTGCGAGGGTAGGAGTGATGACTTCCGCAAGCATTTTTGCGGCACCCACTTCTTCAATCCGCCCCGCTACCTGAGGTTGTTGGAAATCATACCGGCACCCGATACCGCCCCCGAAATCATCACGTTCCTGGCCGACTATGGCGAGCGTTTCCTCGGCAAGACCACCGTCATCTGCAAAGACACCCCCGCATTTATTGCCAATAGGGTAGGGGTGTTCGGCTTCATGGCGGTTTTTCAGGCCATGCGAGAGTTGGGTTTGAATGTGGACGAAGTGGATGCGCTCACCGGCCCGGTGCTGGGTAGGCCGAAGTCGGCCACGTTCCGCACGGGCGATGTAGTCGGGCTCGATACCTTGGTACACGTGGCCAAGGCCCTCCCCGAGAACGCTCCCGACGACGAAGCCAAGGCCATCTTCAAACTGCCCGACTTCCTCGAAAAAATGGTGGCCAACAAGTGGTTGGGCGACAAAACGGGTCAGGGCTTCTACAAAAAGACCAAGAACAAGACCGCTGCCGGCAAGCCCGAAATCCTAACGCTCGACCTCGATACCATGGAGTATCGCGACAAGAAAAAGGCCAAATTCGCCACCCTCGATACCGCCAAGCAGATAGACGACCTCAAAACGCGCCTGAAGGCGCTGTATGCCGGCACCGACAAGGCTGGCGAGTTCTACCGCCGTTTCCACCAACTGCTGTTTGCCTATGTCTCCAACCGCATCCCCGGCATATCCGACGAGCTCTACAAGATTGACGATGCCCTGAAGGCCGGCTTCGGCTGGGAGATAGGCGCCTTCGAAAGCTGGGACGTGATTGGCGTGAAGAAAACGCTGGATGCCATGGCAGCGGCCGGCATGGCCGTGGCCGACTGGGTGGGCCAAATGGTGGCCAACGGTTGCCCCACGTTCTACAAAACCGAGAACGGGCAGCGGCTGTATTACGACATCATCACTTGCTGCTACAAGCCCGTACCGGGCCAAGCGGCGTTCATCATACCCGAGCACATGGACGACCGCATCGTTTGGAAAAACAGTGCATGCCGCCTACACGATATTGGCGACGGGGTGCTGGCACTGAGCTGGAACACCAAGATGAACTCCATTGGCGGCGAGGTATTGGCGGGCGTCATGAAGTCGGTAAGCATTGCCGAAGAAGGCTACAAAGGGTTGGTGATTGCCAATAGCGGCGCCAACTTCAGCGCGGGTGCCAATGTGGGACTAATATTCATGTTTGCAGCCGAGCAGGAATATGACGAGCTCGATATGGCGGTGCGCCAGTTTCAGGCGGCTACCATGAGGCTGCGCTACAGCAGTGTGCCCATAGTGGTGGCACCCCACGGCCTCACGCTGGGTGGCGGCTGCGAAATGTGCCTCCATGCCGACGGTGTGGTGGCTGCGGCAGAATCGTACATTGGGTTGGTGGAGTTTGGGGTGGGGTTGATACCTGGCGGTGGCGGTACCAAGGAGATGGTGGTTCGCGCTGCCGATCGCACCATTAAGGAAGACATAGAGACCAACTACCTGCAGCAATTGTTCATCAATGTGGCCACTGCAAAGGTGTCCACATCGGCCCACGAGGCATTCTCCAACTTCGTGCTCCGACCGGGTTTCGACCGCATAGCCATCAATCCCGACCGCCGCATAGGCGATGCCAAGCGCGTGGTGCTCGACCTCTGGGAGCGCGGCTACACGGCCCCCTCCATGCGCACCGACATCAAGGTATTGGGTCGCGGCGGCCTTGGTGGCCTGTTGGCCGGCGTTCACGGCATGTGGCGGGGCAAATATATATCCGACTACGACAAGCTGATAGCCGAGAAACTCGCCCACGTCATGTGTGGCGGCGACCTCAGTCAGCCCACGATCGTCACCGAGCAATACCTACTCGACCTCGAACGCGAAGCCTTCCTCAGCCTCTGCGGCCAGCGCAAAACCCTAGCGCGGCTACAAAGCATATTGAATACGGGGAAGGTGTTGAGGAATTGAAGACCCGTAAAAATAATCTTGATACGCCGTCAAGGGGTTACGGTTTGTAGAAATTTTATTTTTATTTTGGATTGTGGTACTTGGTTCTACTTTGTAGACAATGGAACCAAAAGCCTTACGGCTTTACGACTTTCGGTATAGAGGAGCGCGCGATAAAATAGAAGGATATATATTTCATGGAAGACCGGCAGGTGTTGACGTTGCGGTAGGTAGGGTGCCGTAACTGTGATAGTCGTAACCCGCTCCAAACCACATAATTGCACGCATACAGCCATTTCATGAGTCCGGCTTTGCCGAAACATAAAATGGCTGAAATTCGATAGCGACTTGCAAACTATATCTTCACGGTAAATGCTTTCCGGCTTTTGTTCTTGTGCACTATGGTTACAAAATAGAGGTCGTTGGGGAGGTTGCCGAGTTTGAATTCGTTCCTCTCGGGGCTTATGACGGCTTGGTTGATTGTTTCGCCGGCGGAATTGGTGAGGATGACGTAGGCTTTGTTTTTTTCTTCGGGCAAACCGGTAAATATCGCCTTTCTGTCTTTTATGGTCATTTCAACCTTGGCAAATTCGTTGGCCGTTACGTTCATCGATGTCGGCATGCCGGTGCCGGTTTCTGTTTTCGATTGGTCGCTGTTGGATGGCGTTTGGGCGTTGGTAAGGCCGGCTGCTGTTAGCAAGGCGCAAGAAAGGATGAACTTTTTCATGTTTTATCGTTTTTGTTGGTACGCAGATTATGACGCGCATAGTAGTTAAAGGGTTACAGCTTTTTTCAATAATTTTTCTAAAGCCTCGGGTTTTCCTTTTGCATCTTGCGTTACAATCATGAATCACTTCCGCGACCATCCCGCAGTTCGGCGGCCATACCGGCAAATTACCCGTAACCCGTTCTCATATGTTGGCAATGGCTTAAAATCGGGCGTCCCTGCGTTCCATAACGCCCTGAGGTTTGCCCATAAATCTCTAAATTTGCCGTAGTGCAAACCCGGTTCCATGCTCAGACAGTCCCATCAACAGAAGTTGCTCCAAAAGTTGTCGCCCCAGCAAATTCAGCTCATGAAATTGCTGCAAATTCCTACGGCCAGTCTGGAGGAACGGGTGAAGGAAGAATTGGAGGAAAACCCTGCATTGGAGCTTGAGTCTGACTCGCCCACCACAGCCGCCGAAGGCGATGAATACGACTTCGACAAGGATGGCGAAGTCGCCGGAGAATCGGAAATAGACGACGTGGAACTGACCGATGACCATGCCGACAAGGTGGATCTTGACGACTTCCTGAAACACGAGAATGACGACAGCGGCGGCTATGAGTATGGCGACGACTATGGCGACAACGACAAAACCGTAGTGCCTGCCAGTGTGGAAACAGGGTTCCACGACTACCTGCTTGACCAGCTTGGGATGTTGGAGCTGGACGAACGCAGCCACAAAATTGCGGAACAGGTGATTGGCAGTTTGGATGAAGACGGCTACTTGCGTCGAGAATCGGAATCTATAGTAGACGACTTGGCATTTGGTCAAAATGTGGAGACTACGGTTGAGGAAATTCACGCTATCATTGAAAGAATCCAACGGTTTGACCCGCCCGGCATCTGCGCTTGGACTTTGCAGGAATGCCTCATTCTGCAATTGAAAAGGATGCCGGATTCGCCTTCCGTTAGGGCGGCAATTGTGGTGCTCGAGAAATATTTCAATGACTTTATCAAGAAACACTATGACAAAATCCAACGCCACCTTGGCCTTACTCCCGAGGATTTGAAGAGCGTCATCAACACCATCATCAAACTCAATCCCAAGCCGGGAGCAGCGTTTGCGGTTACGAATAAGGCCGAGAACTATGTGATTCCCGATTTCTTCGTTTACAACAACAATGGCAATCCCGAATTGTCGCTGAATGCCAAGAATGCTCCCGAATTGCGCATATCCGATGGATATAGGGAAATGATGAAGGCGTACGACCGCAGCAATAAGAAATCGAAGCAGCAAAAGGAGGCGGTCCTTTTCATCAAGCAAAAGCTGGACTCTGCCAAGTGGTTCATCGATGCCATTAAGCAGCGGCAACACACTTTGCTGCACACCATGCAGGCCATCCTCAGTTTTCAGAGGGAGTTTTTCGCCACTGGCGACGAGTCTTACCTTAAACCAATGATTCTCAAAGATATATCTAAAATTACCGGTCTGGATGTTTCAACGGTATCGCGGGTGGCCAACAGTAAATTCGTGCAAACCGAATACGGTACCTATAAATTGAAATACTTCTTCTCGGAATCCCTGCAAACCGATTCGGGTGAAGAAGTGTCAACCAGAGAGGTGAAAACCCTTTTGGGTGAGATTGTGGCCGCCGAGGACAAGCTCAAACCATTGTCTGACGATGACATTACCGACATGCTTCAAGAAAAAGGATATAATATTGCACGCCGCACGGTAGCCAAGTATCGCGAACACCTCAATATCCCCGTAGCCCGTCTGCGGAAAGAACTTTAGGCACAGTGCAGATAACGAAATGGGTGACAATATATTATACTATATTTTTTCGGTTGTAAGGATATTTCTGTATCCAATCGCATTGCTTTACGGTGCCGTTGTGGCCCTGAGAAATTTGCTCTACGATGCCGGATTTTTCAGTTCGGTGAGGTTCAGCGTTCCGGTCATTTCCATTGGCAACCTCTCCATGGGGGGCACCGGCAAGACGCCCCATGTAGAATACTTGGTGCGGTTGTTCGAGTATCGGTATCCCACGGCAACAATCAGCAGGGGCTATAAGCGGCGCAGTCAGGGCTTTATCGTGGCCGACGAATCGGCCAATGCCCTCAAAATAGGGGACGAACCTATGCAGTACCACATGAAGTTTCCCGAATTGGTGGTGTGTGTGGCCGAGGAACGTATGACTGGTATACCCGCTTTGCTGCAACGTTTCCCCAACACCGAAGTTGTGGTTATGGACGATGCGTTTCAGCATCGGTCGGTAAAGGCGGGTTTCCATATCCTGATAACCGATTATGCCAAACCCTATTACAATGACCACATCCTACCATTCGGTGGACTGCGAGAGGGCAGGGGAGCCGCAAAACGTGCCGACATCATCATCATGTCGAAGTGTCCACCCAATATGACTCGCGCCGAGGCCGATGAAATTGTAAGGAAATTGGCACCCTCTCCCGGCCAGCAGGTATTTTTCACGGGCATTAATTATGGTACACCCTATAATTTCTTTACACGAGAAGAAATTTCGCTCCAAGGCAAAAACATCGTTTTGGTCACGGGCATAGCCAAGCCGCAACCCTTGCAGGATTATCTGAGTGCCACGGCAGCAGGCGTGCACCCATTGGCCTACCGCGACCATCACTACTTTGTAACTGCAGATATCGAAGAAATACACGCTGCCTTCAAGAATTGGAACGTGTCCGACAAGATAGTGGCCACCACTGAGAAAGACGCTGCCCGCCTAATGTTGCTCGCCGGAAAGCTTGCCGACCTACAAATGGATATTGCAGTGGTGCCCATTGTCGTAAACGTCCTTTTCGGGATGCAGGAAGCTTTGGATACCTGTATATTGCAATATGTGGACGCAGCAGTGGTGGAGCACCATGCAGCATTTTTTGGCGGTTGAGTGCTGCCTACGCGCTAACCGTTTTTATTCAAGAGTACGGTTATCG
>CAIVHI010000183.1 GCA_903905685.1 uncultured Bacteroidota bacterium
CAAATACCAAAACCGCAGCATTCTTTAACCCTCGGTTACACCAAGTTTCCATTGCAAAAGATATTTCAATGCGATTCTTCAGAATTGAAAATATGGAGTCTTTATTTCATTAGCTTTGAGCATATAAAATTTCGGGGCATGAAAAAACACTTATTCTTTCCTGCATTGGCGGCCACCCTTATTGCGGGCGCCGGCACACTGCATGCCCAAATGGTGGGCTGCAACTCTTTTTTGAAGGGTACACATGTCGAAGTCGGTATTTCGCCTATCGGAGCCTTTGGCTCGAGTGTGCCACAGCCGGCGGGCTATCATGGCAATGTGACCGCATATATCCCCTATAGCCCCTGCGACACGACGTCTGGCGTGAAATTGGGGTTCGTGGCCGACCCAGATATGGACGGATGGGCCGTTGGTACACCGCCATTCTATGGTGACTACTTCCTGCCGGGCAGCCCATATGAGGGATTCAGCATTCAAGTGAATGGCACCCGCGCCGATGCATTCAATACCAATAGCGGTTTTACCGGCACGCTTACCGGCACCAACGTGTCGGATACTTTGGTGGGCAGCACTTGGGTGGCCCTTTGGCAAGGCAATATGGACAGCCTCCAAATCACCCAGAAGGTGACCCTCGATACTGTAAACCTCTACTTCAGGGTAGATGTGACCCTTACCAATACCGGTGTAATGCCCCTTAACAACATTTACTACATGCGCTCGGTAGACCCGGACAATGCGGAAATGGAAGCGGGTGGCGGGTTTCCCACCAACAACTATATTATTGGTCAGCATCCCGATACCTCGTTCAGTTTGGTGACCGCTACCGACCCCACCTTGACGGCAGCCTACCTCGGCATGGGTTCAACCGATACCAACTCGCGAGTTTTTATCTTCAATTCTTGGCCTTTGGGCACTACCGTGGATATCTCCACCATCTATGATGAGACCATCTCCGGCACCTACTACTTTGCACAGGGCACTGCGGAACTCAACTTGGATATCGCCATAGGCATGATATTCAGCGTTCCACACCTTGCTGGGGTAGACAGTGCATCAGACAGTACCGCAGGCAAAATCACATCGGGCGGTCTGCACCCTGCCAATAGCAAAACACTCTCCTATTTCTATTCGTTCAGCCCGACAGCGGCAGATTCAGCCATACATAGCACTTCAGGCACTATATCGACAGCTGTCAAGAACGTGAACGCTGCTTCCATTAAGGTATACCCCAACCCTGCAAAGGGCACCGTCAATGTTTCCGGCTTGGAAGCGACAGACCGTATCCGGATTTCGGACATGATGGGCAATGTTTTCGAAATTCCGCAAACCGGATTCTCGGGCGGCACAGGTGCATTTGGCATTGCAGGTTTGACCACCGGCCACTACCTGCTGGTTGTAACCGATGCAGCCGGTGCCGTTAAGGCCCGTATGCCGATTGAGAAGAACTAAATTGCATCGATTTCAATTTTCTATCGGGTGCCGTTTTCCTCGCAGTATTAGCGCGGGGAACGGCACCTTGGTTTTAGAAACAATCCAATTGCCGGCAACCCGGGAACCGGTATATTTGACATGATTAAACTTGAACCAAATGATAGTTCCACAGAGTGAATTGAAGTTGGCCAAATTCGATATCCTTTCGGCAGAAATCGGATTCATTGGCGCTGTAAACATTGAGGACGAGATAGACCCAAGTACCTATGTGGTAGATTTGGATTTCGACATTACGGTAGAGGAAGGCGGCCCCATAGTTATCGTCACGACGGTGGATGTTTCGGGCCCCAATGCCGAATCTCCCTGCCATGTGCTGCATGTAGTGGGCGGCTCGGTGTTTGAAATAGAGTCGGACGATGAAGTGGACAGCGAAATCATGGACCACCACATCCAAAATACCGGATTGGCAGCGGCATTCCACAACATGCGCGGGTTCATCCTGAATGCAACTTCTTACCTCCCGATTGGGGCCTACACCCTACCCCTCTTCCCCACCCACCAGCTCATGAATATGAAGTATGGTAATGGTGCAAGCGAATAAGGAAGTAGTGCTGATCTATCATCCGCAACAGGTGCGAAGCAAGGTTTGAAGGCCCGCCCGCTACCCAACCCCCATTCCCAAAATCACTCAACCCCGCTGGCATACCATGGCCGACAACAGGAATTTTTACAAATATTCGCCCGGCCGGCAAGCCTCCCGCTGGGACGAAGACCGGCACGAGGGTATTATGGCCATCAACTTTGGCGGACTGACCGCCGGCGACCTTAACCAATACTCGAGTAGGGAGGAACTGGCAACAGCACTTGGGCTGAACCACAACAGGGCCAACAAAAGTTGGAACTTGTGGCTGTTCAAAGATGCCAAAATTGGCGATAAAAAATCATTAACAAGAGTCGGACTACGCGGTTTACCTTCAAGTAAGGATGAAAATAGAGCATAATTCTATAGGCCTGGGAAAACGTAGAGGAGCCATTTCATGACAATAGAATCATAGCAGATTCCTAAACATCTTCATCACTGCAGCCGAAATTCCCTTTTGGTCGTCGACGGGCGATTTCCGAATATTGGAAGAGTGTTTGCAGGTCCATTTGGAATGCCTGACAGCCGAGCCCTTGGTTCTGTAATCGCTCGGGTGTGCAAACCGAACGCCGGGAAAACGGCCCCTGTTCAGTCCTTTTCCCGGCGCGATGAATCGGTGCTTGCGTTGGCAGTTTACTTCACCTCAACCTTGGCAACTTTGTTCCTGCCTTTTCCGTCTTGCCAAACCATCAGGTAGAGGCCGGGTGCCAAGTTGGTTACATCAACCCTTGATAGGGATGCAGACACCGGCTTCCGGGCCACGTCGCGACCTGCGATATCGGTAACGGTGATGATGCCTGCGGCTTCGGGTGTGGCTATCAAGAAATTGTCGTGTGCGGGGTTGGGATACACGGTAAGACCCTCCATCATAGGGCTGTGTGGCCCAACCGCCAATGTGTGGCTTGCCGCCGACTCGTAGGCACCTATATCTATACGGGCACCAATGATGCGGGTATTGAGGGCATAGTCAACCGAATCGGCAAAAGCCGTATTGTCGCCATTGTCTATGCAGCCTGATGAATCCTGCAAGGCGAAGTTGGCCAGAGTGGCGTCTTCCGTCACCGTGGCAGTAAGCGTTGGGGCTACCAGCAAGGGGTCGGTACCGATGACGTTGGAGGCGGTATCGCCGATTATGTAGAGTGCCGACCCGCCTATCAAACCGCCTTCCAAAAAGTAGTCCTTCGAAAACGTGTTCTTCGTCCAATTGTTGGTATAGCGCATGGTATCGCCGTTGGTAATCCACACCGCAATGGTGGTATCGGGCAATCCCGAGGCGCCTGCCGAAAGGGTGATATTGTTATTGAAGATGTTGTTGCGGATATCCACCAAGGTGTGGCCATTCGTGAAGGTGTCGTTGAAAATGAATATGCCCCCGCCATAGAGCCCGCGATTGTTGTAGAAATCGTTGTTCACGATGGTGGCATTGGTCAGGAATACATCGATACCGCCACCCTGAAGGGCCGCATAGTTGTTGGCAACCACATTGTTGCGCACCAGGAAGTTGGTGGGTTGGGCGGCCCCTTCGCCGCTGATGCGGATGCCGCCCCCGCCTTCAACCGAGCCGCAGGCAGAACTGCCGGTAAAGCCAGTGATGGTGGCATTGTTGCAAATGAGGTTGCCGTTGATGTCGTAAATGCCGATGGTGCACGCCAATGCGGCATCGAACTGACTGAGGTTGTGGTGGATTTTGTTGTGCGCTATCACCCCATTGCAGTATTGTGTCTCCACACTGGTCGCGAATTCCGAATCGGTTTGCTGGTTTGCGTACACTTGGTTGTGCTCAAAAATGAGGGTGTTGTGGGCAAAGTCCATCAAGCTGGCAGCCGTGGTGTCGTCGTGAAAGCTGCAATCGTGTATGTAGAGAGTGCCGCCACTAGAGGTAAATGCAATATAGGATGGACTGGGAACATAATTTTTATAGAAGTTGCAGTTGGACAACTCGAATGTCATGGTGCTGTCGGGCAGGGCTTCATAAAGGATGAAGCCGTTGTTATGGGTGAAGTTGCAATATTCCACTGCGAGGTTGACATACATGGCATATAGGCCGGTGCGCTTGATGTCGGTAAAATTGCAATGGCGGATGACGGAAGCCGAGGTGGATACCACCGGGTAGTTGCCCAACTGTATGCCTGCCCAACCGCCGGCCGTGCTCGTGTCGGCCCAGCCGGTAGTGTCTTGGGCATGAAACAGGATGGGCAGGCTGTCGGTGCCGGCTGCAATCAGGTTGCCGTCTATCTGTATTTTATAATAGCCCTGAAACACGACTTCCACGCCCGGGTCTATGGTAAGGCTGCTGTCGGGCCATACGATGAAGCTATTGGCGATGAGGTAGGGGGAGCCGGCCAGCGTCCAGTGGCCCGATACCGTCGATGAGCTGATGGTGGTTTGCGCATGGGCAACCACCGATGCCAGCACTACTGCGGCCATGAGGATGATTTTCTTCATTGTTGGTTATTTTAAGTTTGTCGGCAATCAAATGGTTTTTGCAAAGGGTTCGAATCCGAAACAAAAGTACGCTGCTACCGGTGGTACATTCCGGTAGAAATACCAATTTTTCGAAATGGTATTTCTACCGGCATTATTAGTGGTTACAGGCGTAGTATTACACTTTATTTCGTTGTTGATGCAAACTTGGAGACACTTTTCGGGGTTCGAAACTATACGAGCGACCATTGTGACGGTGTTGCTGGTTGCGGGATTCATGAAGGGAGTTGCCCGTACCAACGATTCGCTAGGGAAAACCAATTCCTGGTCGGGTACCATTGCCAACCACGACAGCGCGATAGCACTGCTAAGGGCTGGCATCAGCTCTGCCATCCAATCGGGGTCAGACACCCTTATCTGCGATGCCTACATGAACATTGGTGAGCGGTATTCGAAGATGAACGACTATGGGCAAAGCATCGCAGCCTACCGTAGTGCTTTGCCCTATTGCCTCAGTAACGAAGACACCTCCAATTGTTACAATCACTTGGGCATTGCCTATTTCGATTTGGGCGACTACGTGACGGCGTCCGAAAATTTTTACCGGGCGCTATTGGTGGCGCAGCGTTCGCAAAAGGCATACACCAACCTTACGGGCATCTTGGCCAATCTGGGTGAAGTGAATTTCCGGTTGCACCAGTATGAAACTGCGTTGTCCTATTACGACCGCGGCCTTCCCTATGCAGCATTGCAGCAGCCCAAAATCCGTCTGGCCAATATACTGCTGAATAAAGGAGAGCTCCTCATCGCCATGCATCGCTACCGGGAGGCCCGCAGCTTGTTGATGCGGGTAATTGCCCTTTCAGACACCCTCGGCAATCAGGACATTAAGGATGCAGCCAACGAAATCATCGGCATTTCCTACTTGGAAACCGGAGCCTACAAAAGTGCACTCACGTACTTGGAACAGGCGACACGGCCGGGCCCTTTCCGGAATTCCGTTATGGAGGTGGCTCCCGCATTTTATATTGCCGAAGCCTATAGTGCATTGAGAAACTATCCCAAAGCCGAATCTGTTTTGTTTCCGGCACTCCGCGATGCCGCAGTCGGGCACCGTCGGCTCAATAGCCTGAAGGGATATTCCACATTGTCGGAAATCTATAAGGCAACAGGTAGATACAGGGAGGCCATGGAGTGTATGGACAGCATCATTGCATTGAAGGACTCTATGGGCAGCTCTGAAAAGGTGAACGCCGTGAACCTGATGGACTTCAAGTACAAGACTTCGGAAAAAGACCGCATCATTGCCCAAAACCAACTGGTGATAGCCCGCCAGCAGCGCGACATTTCGATAAGGGACATGTGGTTGATAGCCATTGTAAGCGGCATAGCACTGCTTGTCTTTTTGCTGGCCGGTGCATTCTGGAAGTTGCAGTATGAACAAAAACGGCGGGCGGAGCAGATAAAACTGATTGAACAGCACAAAAAAATAGAAGTGCTCAATGCCTTGGTGCAGGGCGAAGAGAATGAGCGAAGCCGCATAGCACGCGAGCTTCACGACGGCATTGGGGGCATGTTGAGTGCGGCTATGATGCGGTTGAGCGCCACGCTACCCGGAGCAGCATCGCCCAATAGAGTCAACGCGCATGCCGAAGCGCTGAATATCCTTGCCGAAATGGGGGAGGAAATCCGCAAAACCGCACATAACCTGATGCCTGATGTGCTATTGAAACAGGACCTCCAAGACGCCCTGCGAGACTACTGCAACAATGTTGCGACAGGCCATGTTCCGAAAATCAATTTCCAGTCGTTCGGCGATTTTGGGAGCCTGTCTGAGCCGTTCAAACTGAATGTGTACCGTATTGTACAGGAGTTGCTGAAGAACACGGTGCGGCATGCCCACGCAACGCAAGTATTGGTACAACTCGTTATGGACGAGAACATCTTTACGCTGACCGTGGAAGACAATGGGCTTGGATTCAATCCGGAAGGCATCAATAACGGACTCGGACTCAACAACATCAAATCGCGTGTCGCGAATTTGGACGGCCACTTGTCGTTGGATTCCTCTCCCGGAAATGGGGTTTCGGTATTCATCGAATTTGATGTTCGGGCATTTTTCGCATAAATTTGGTAGCCATGAAAGTTGCAGTTGCAGACGACCATCCGCTTGTCATCAGCGGCATACACCACATACTCTCGAATTGCGCCGATATGGAGGTTGCAGGTAGCTACACCACCGGTGCGGCCTTGCTGAAGGGCTTTGAGGCTATCCTGCCCGATGTGCTCCTACTCGATATCCACATGCCCGGCATGGGTGGAGAAGAAGTGGCCGATGCAGTAGCCGAAAAATACCCATCCGTAAAAATACTCGTCCTCACCAACGAAGACAACATATACTACATCAAAAATTTATTGCGGCGCAATGTGTGCGGATACCTTTTGAAGACCACTCGGGAAGACACCCTTCTGGATGCCGTACGGGCGGTGTTTGGAGGCGGGCAGTACATAGAGCCGGCATTGAAGGAGAAAATCGTGCAGGATACCTTGCAGGCAAAAAAGCAGGTGTCGGCCAATATGGTGTTGTCGAGAAACGAAAAAGAAGTGCTGCGGTTGATAGCGTCGGACCTTACGAGCCAAGAAATCGCCGACAAGCTGTTTATGAGCAAGCGCACCGTAGATGCGCACAGACTCAACCTCCTTACCAAATTGGGTGCCAAAAATGTGGCATCGCTCGTAAAGCGCGGCCTACAACTGGGCCTCATAGACTGACAAGGGCCCTGCAATCCATGGTTAGGAATGCAGGGCCCTTGTCAAATCTTAACCCAATCGACTTATTGGTATATCTCGTGGTAGAATTTTTCTTCTATTGGTGAAGGGTAAAACGCTATGCCCGTACGGCTGCAATGGTTACGGTTGGTGAAGAACAAATCTTCGATGTCCGACGCATTGGTACCCACTATCACCAAGTCGGGCTCGGTATACTTGGCTTTCGTGTTCCACAAGCTCAGGAAGTCTTCAGTGGTCCAGTTTACAGCGGCAATGGTGTAGATTTCATAGTCGGGGAATGTCTTTTGCAGGTTGTAGGCAATGGTGTATTCATTGTCGAGGAAAGGGCAAAACAGGCCGGAGTCTCCAATCAGCAACACCCTCTTTTTCTTTTTGGGGAAAGTGAGGTCGTGATCCATGCGCATGCCTTGGGAGTTGGCTTTGATGTGGTAAGGCAGGTCTTTGCCACCATCTTGCACTTCGTCGTCATTGGGGGGCAAATCGGCAAAAGTTTCGGGGCGCTCGCTGTCTTTGTATACCGTTTTGCTCTGGGCGTTGGGATATTTTTTGATGAGCGTTGCCAACCTATCGGAAATGATTTGTGCGCCCTTCACCGACCAGTGCCCATCGCGAGGCACCTGGGTGATTTCTTTGGGGTCGTACTTGGCCAGTATGGGGCCGAAGTCCACATAATCTACGCCCAATTGTTCTATCGTGCTGCGAATGTAGGGTGTACTCAGTTTGAAGGACAGCAGCGATTTGTTGTCGGACTCCACAAACAGCATCGTCATTACGAAAGTCGCGCCGGTGCTTTCCACGTCTTTTTTGAGTTGGGTGAGCTGGGTTTTGTAGCGTTCCTTAAGCTCGTTGTAGCAGGCGTTTTCGCCCCGTTCCACAATCTTACCCAATTCGGGCACACGGGGGTATTTCTGGTTGAGGACCTCGATTTTTTTCTGGTTGTCCTCAAATGCCTTGTCTTGGGCGGCTGCTTTTTGCACATCGGCTTTGTCTACCGCTGCGGTTTGGGCATCGCCTCCTCCTCCTTTACAGCCGGTAAGCGCTTGCGACATCAAAACCACGGCTGCTGCAAGCGCAACCCCCTTCATTGAATGATTGAACATCATAATTAGAATTTAAAGTAATAATAGTCTGCCATGTTCATCTTTTTACGGAATAACCATGTACAATACCCCAAAACTAAGTACAAAAGCAGTTTCAGCCCCATATTTAAGGTGGCGGCAAAATATTTATTCTTTATTACTTTTTCCACCCATTGCGGTAATCCCCTAATATCCAAGTCGAACGCATAATCGCCGCGTTGTTGCAACAGTTCTACCGCCAGCATGGGCACTGCCCACCAGAGGTATTTGGCTATGAAAGCCACCGGTTTTGCAAAGAGGCCGGGCGAAAGCATTTTACCGACCATGGCCAATGCATTGGAAATTGAGTCGGCACGAAAGAATGTTTCGGCGAGCACGATGTAGAACATCGTGAAAAACATGCCCACCATTACCGAAATCCAACGGGGGAGTTTGCCCCAAATCTTGTTCCTCAACCGTTGGGTATAGTATTCATAGGTCATAGCGGCGGCATGAAGCAGCCCCCATACCGCAAATTTCCAGTCGGCCCCATGCCATAGGCCGCTGATGCCGAAGGTGATGAAGAGTGCGATGGCTACCGAGACCTTGCCCCAATTGCGCAGGAGGATGACGGTGGGGTTGAAGATGTATTCGTTAAACCAATTGGTGAGCGAGATGTGCCATTTGCGCCAAAACTCGGTAACCTTTACGGCACTGAACGGCATATTGAAATTGCGGACGATTTTGATGCCCAAGAGCCTTGCCAATCCGCGCGCCATGTCGGAGTAGCCCGAGAAGTCGGCATATAGGTACAGGTAGAAGAGCACGACGCCTATAAACAATGTGCTGCCATTGAGGTGGCCCGATTGCTTGAAGCAATAAGACACACCGAGGGAAAGGTTGTCTGCCACAACCACTTTCTTGAACAATCCCCACATGATTTCGCCTACAGATTGGTCTATGTCTTGGCGGGTGAGTGTGGGCTTGGTCTTGAATTGCGGAAGTACGGTTCGGGCCGACGGTATGGGGCCTATGAGCAAGTAGGGGAAACAGGACAAGTAAGATGCGAGCACGATAGGGTTTTTCTCGGCATCGATTTTCCCTTTATAGACATCCAGAACGTATCCTACCGATGAAAAAGTATAAAAGCTGATGCCTAGGGGTGCGAGTAAGTGCAGGGCAGATGCCTGCCAAGATGCGAGCCCGGGAATGCTTTGGGCCAATAGCCCACTGTATTTGAGGTATACCAAGCCAATGCAAAGCAGGAGGACCGACAAGTAGCGTAAGATACTGCGGAGTGTCTCGTTTTGGGATGCTTGGATGAGGAGTGCCAGAGTGTAAGACACCACAATCATTCCACCTAAATAGAGGGGGAAGTAGGGGTGGAACAGGAAGTAGTAGTAGCAACTCGCGCCGAGTATGACCATGTTGCGGAGGGTCACTACCGCGCCTTCGGCACGGGTGCCCTTCAATCCCGCGCCCAGCAACACTATTAGCCAAAACGCCGCAAATATGGCGGCAAAATAGAAGGCAAATTCAGCAGTATTGAAAAACATAAATTCGTGCCAAAGTAACGAGGATTTTCATAAATATGGTGCTTCCCATTGTTGCAGGGTGCAAATATCCGGAATCTGTAATGTAAGGGTCGCTCGGAACGGGCATACCGGCGTATAGGCCCTAAATGCAAAAGACTCCCGAGGTTGTCGGGAGTCTTTTGTGGACTAAGAAAATAATTATTTCTTGTCAGCAGCTGGCTTTGCTTCTTTCTTAGCAGGCTTAGCAGCTTTCTTTTCTGATTTTGGAGCATCAGCTTTTTTTTCTGATTTCGCGTCAGCTTTAGGTTCCATTTTGGCATCAGCTTTCTTTTCAGTTTTAGCTTTTGCAGGTTTGTCAGCTTTTTTCGCGTCTTTGTCTTGTGCGAAAGCGAAAGAACCCATCATAAGGAGGGCAACCACAGTAGTGA